>DAOTUC010000148.1:0-10070 GCA_034437315.1 Anaerolineae bacterium | reverse complement strand
CGGAGAAACAGAAAGCGAGTAACGTGCCCCCGTACACCATCGCCCGGTCCGTGACCCGACGGGTCCGCCAAATACAACGCACGCTCTCCCCCTGGACGCGACGACGCCTGGGCGAGCGCGCCCACCGCCCCGGCGACAGCTCGCCAGGCCGCGGCCGGGGCATGGCGCTGACGACCGGCCCCACCCGCACGCTTGTGGGCCGCGTCCGGCGAACCGTGCAACGGGCTATCGTGTGGCGGCCCGACGTCGGCGCTATCTCGCCGGAGATGACGGCTCGTTTCTCCGGCGAGATCATCGACCGCTTCCCACCCATCGGCGACAAATACCGCGCCCAAAAGGCCGAAGCATCTCCCCTGGGAGACGATACAGGCAGCGCGGACGAAACACTTGTCCTGCCCAAATACGGCCCGGCGGCCCAACCGATCAGCCCGCCCGAGACGCCGCCCTCTCCCCGGCGCGCGCCATCTTTTCCAAAAAGCTCGCCTCGCCCAGCGCAACCATTGCCACCACCAGATGAAGACGCGCCAATCCAGAAATCGCAGGCGGGCCGGCCCGCAGCCCGGCCCGCAGCCCGGCCCGCGCCCGATCCGGGACCTGAGCCTCCCGCCCCGTCCAAACCGAGAACAGCCCGGCTGTTCTCCCGAGTGGAGGAGATGGCCTCGGCCGATAAAACGCTGGTTGAGGAGAGGCCGCCTGCTGAGGCAGCGGCGCAAGTAGCGGCGCAAGCAGCGGCGCAGAAAGCGGCGCAAAACACAACGCCGGTCGAAGCGCAGCAGCCGATCACGACGCAACCAGACCAGCCGCGCTCGAAAGCCCAGATCCCGACGACGCCCACCACGCCCAAGGAGCGACGTCCTGAGAAAACGGAGGAACCGGAGGAACCGAGGTTCGCACCTCGCCCGACCGGCGACGCGACCCCGCCGGCCCACATTCAAGAAAAGCCCGTCGCGCAACCAGCGATAGACGCGGCGCCGTCGCCGGAACCGACCCCATCGCCCAACGCACGACAGCTACTACACGAAGATATTCCGCCGAGCGAGACCGTGCGGCCCACCCCGTCCACCGGAACGACCGCGCCCGGAACGCCGCCGGAACGCCTCACGGAGATCGATAAACCGGGGCGACGTATCGACAGACAAGCGCCCACCCCACCCATCTCTCCTCCGACGGAAGCGCCACCCGACGAGACCACATCTATCGCAGCGGAGGAAGCACGCAGGCCAGAGATAGCGCAGGAAACACCGACGCCGACGCCAAGCCCACCGCCGCCAGCCACACATCAACCGCAAACCAAAGCGGAGACCGGCCCAAAGGAAGATGTACAACGAGCCGCATTACCATCCTCGCCGCCACCCTCGCCGCCACCGTCATCGCCACTGTCACGAGCGACGATCGACCAGCCCCCGGCGACCACCCCAACCCAACGCCGGACCGAAGAAGACGCCACCGGCCAGACCGAGGCGCAAACGACAGCTTCCTCAGAAGCGTCATCCAGGGTAGACAGTGAGCCAGACCGACAGGATAAACGAACAGTCCAAAGAGCACCGGCGCCAATCCGCCGGGATGTTGATCAATCTCTCGATCAATTGCCTCCGCCAGAGCCACCGGAGAAAGAAGTCAGGAAGACATTTAAGAGTGAGGCAAGCCCTCATCTAGCCATCCCGCCAACCGAAGTCGAGGATGCGCCGCAACCAAAACCGACGCTCCCAATAAGCCAACGATCAGAATCACCGCTGCCAGCGCCGCGCCCTGTCCGTCCCTCGTCCACATCCTTCGTGCTCAACCGGGAGACGCCTCGAACACCCCCCTTGGCCCTCACCCATCGCGAGGTTACGGCCTACCTGGAATCCAGGGGGTTCCGCTTCAAGCGCAAGCCGGAGAGTGAACCCGCTCCATCCGACCCCGACCGCGTCGCCCGGGCGGCCGAGGGCCTGGAACGCAGCACGGGAGCAGGCGAAGCGCTGGCCGAGCGGCCCAGGACGACGATGGAGCGCGCGCTGGGGCGGGATTTCGGCGATGTGCGCGTCCACCGGGTGGACCTGAGCCCGCTCAACGTCGAGGCCGCCAGCCGCGGGCGCGACGTCTACGTGGAGCCGGGACAGGCGCGCTTCGACACCGAGGCGTCACTGTCGACGCTGGGGCACGAGTTGGGGCACGTCTCGCAGCGGGGCGGGAGAGCGTCCAGAACAGTCAGCGCCAGAATGGAGGAACGGACGACCGATCCCCTGCCGCTGGCGGCGGTCCATTCATCACCCGGCGTCGCGCGCGAGGAGGCGGAGGCCGGGCGGGCCGAGCGGACCGTCATGCGACTTTTTGAGACGTCCCCGTCAGCATCGGTAGCAGGCATTAAATCAGATCTGACCGGCGACCTGCCGGAGATCTATACCGGTGAGGCCGGCGAAACCGGCGATGAGAACGCGGTCGAAGAGACTGCGGTCGAAGAGACCGGGCCCGAGGAACTCGCTGGCGAGGACGCCGCCCTCTCGCCGGATCAATTGGCCGATTCGCCTGTGTTGTTCTTGCGCCAGGAGATGGCCCTGTTGCTGGCGGCGCAGATGATGATGGAGGCGGAGGACTACCCGCCTGAATTGTACGCCAATTTGATCGCGCTCGCGCCGCCGGACCTGGACGAGATCTCCGGCGAGGGCGTCATCTCGGAGGAAGACGTCGAGGCGATTGAGGGCATGGCCGCGTTGCTGGCAGAGATTGAGGGGCTGGAAGGGGAAACGGAACCCGAAGCGACGCCGGACCTGGATCGGCTGGCCCGGCAGATCTACCCCATCATCCGGCAGATGCTGACGGTGGAGCGGGAACGTCAGGTGATATAAGTTGAAGGAAGGTCAGCATGGCCAAAGTTGAACTGTACGAGCATTCAAATTACGGCGGCAGCCGCCTCACATTGACCGAGGCCGAACCGAATCTACACGACCGGGACTTTGGGGACAAGGCGTCGTCCATCCGCGTCCGGGGCAACGAGGGCAAATGGGTTTTCTACGAACACACCTTCTTCCGGGGCAGCTCCTTCTCGATGCGGGCAGGCGCGTCTAAAAATTGGGTCGGCGATTGGTGGAACGACCGCATCTCCTCCGTGGTCTACCAGCCGCCAGCCTCACAGACGGTCGAAGAGGAAGAGGAGACCGTCGACCCGGCCCAGTTGGTCGCCCAGGCCCAGGCAGCCGCGATGTGGCAGGCGGAGTCTGAACCGCCGACGACGATGCAAAAAGTGCGCATCTTGCAGCAGGATGGCGACCGGTGGCTGACCGTCGTCGATTGCGCGGCCCAGTTCAACCCCACCAAGCTCAAGCTGACCAAAAAGGCCAGTTGGAAGACGGAGAAAACCTGGAAGAGCAACATCGGCAACACCACCTTCACTGGCGGCGATCCGATAGATCTATCGGTGACGCTGTTCTTCGACACGACCCACACCGGCGGAGACGTGCGACAATACACCGAACCCCTGATGAGCCTGACGATGATCGACCTGGAAGAGGCGGCCCAAATGGCCTCGGAGGAACAGGTCAAGGATCAGATCAAGGAGAAGAAAGAGGCCATCCAGAAGGAGGAGGAGTCGCTGGCGAAGATCAACGACGCGATAGAGGGCGTCGAGGACGCCGATATAAAGGAGACCCTACGCAAGGCCCACACCCCGATGATCAACACGATCGAGCAGCGGAAAACCGCCATGGAACGCGAATTGGAGGACCTGGAGAACCAGCTCAAGGGGCAAGCGGCCGGTTCCAAGGGCGCGCCGCCCAAGTGCAAGTTCCTGTGGGGCAATTTCTCCTTCCTGGCCATCGTCCAATCGGTGAACGTGACGTTCACCATGTTCTTGCCCAACGGTCGGCCGGTGCGGGCGCAGGCCAAGGTCAAGATGAAACAGATCGAGGAACAGGCGATGTACGCGCCCCAGAATCCTACCACCCGCAGCGCGCCGAGGAAGGTGTGGACGGTCAAATCGGGCCAGACGCTTGATTGGATCGCCTACCAGGAATATGGCGACCCCTCGCTGTGGCGCTACCTGGCCCGCATCAACGACCTGGACGATCCGCGCGATCTGAGGCCAGGGCAGATATTAAGATTGTGAGTTGGTACCAGTATATCGGTGAAATGAGAGACAGTTATGCCTGAGGAAACCCTCGCAGCCCATTTAGATATTGCCATCAACGGACGGCCCGCCCCTCGCGAATTGACGCGCCACGTCGTGGAGGTTGTGGTGGACGATAGCCTGCACCTGCCCGATATGTTCACCCTGCGCATCCACGATAGCGACCTGCGATGGATCGATTCCGACCTTCTGACCGTCGGCGCCGAGGTGGAAATCCGCGCCAGCGCGCCCGGCCAGGGCGCACGATCAGGCGGCAGCGGGCAACTGATCGTCGGGGAGATCACCGCCCTGGCGCCGACCTTCAACCGGACAGGCGAGCCCATCCTGACGGTCCAGGGCTACGACCGCTCTCACCGCCTGCACCGGGGCAAAAAGAGCCGCTCCTTCCGCCGCGTCACCGACAGCGAGATCGCCCAGCAGATCGCCCGCGAGGCGAAGCTGTGGGCGCGCGTCGATCCCACACCGGTCGTCCACGAGTACGTTTTCCAGGATAACCAGACCGACCTGGCCTTCTTGCAGACGCGGGCGCAGAACATAGGATACGAGATGTACGTCAAGGAACAGACGCTGCACTTCGTCCGGCGCGAGACGGAGCGCGCCGAAGGCCCCCAACTGGTGTGGGGCGAGAATTTGCGCGACTTCCGGCCCCGGTTGAGCACCATGCGCCAGGTCGACGAGGTGATCGTCCGCTCCTGGGACCCGCAACGGAAGCAAGAGATCGTCAGCCGCGTCAACGCCGCCGACGCTGGCGCGCGACAGGGACGGATCGCGCCGGCGGTGGGCGTGAGCGAATCGGGCGGGGAACTGGCTCGCCGGGCCTTCGGCGTCCCATCCCAGATGGTGGTGGTGAATCACCCCGTCGCCAACGTCGACGAGGCCAACGCCCTGGCCCAGGCATTATACGACGAGATCAGCGGCGATTTCATCAAGGCCCAGGGCGTTTGCTTCGGGGATCCCCGCATCCAGGCAGGCAGCGTCGTCGCCATTCAGGGCGTGGGCGCCCGTTTCAGCGGCCGATATTTCGTCACCGCCGCCGCCCACATCCAAAACCAGGACGGTTACGAGACTGCGTTCCACATCAGCGGACGACATCCCGACACTCTCAGTAGCTTGTTGCAACCAGCGGACGGCATTGGTAAGAACGGGAACAACCAGGGCTGGGGCATCGCCATCGGCCTGGTGACCAACAACCGGGACCCCCAGGGACAGGGACGGGTCAAGGTGCGCTTCCCCTGGTTGGCCGAAAGCGAGGAGAGCACGTGGGCGCGGATAGCCACGCCGATGGGCGGGAAGGACAGAGGACTCTATTGCCTGCCGGAGATCAACGACGAGGTGCTGGTCGCCTTCGAGCACGGCCACATCACACACCCCTACGTGCTGGGCGTGTTGTGGAACGGCAAGGACGCCCCACCCCGGCAGAATGACCCCGGGCAACGCGGCCCTCAACGAAGCGGCATCGTCGGGCGAGATGGCAAGGTCAACCGGCGCATCCTGCGCTCACGCAGCGGACACGAGATCATCCTGGACGACACCGCCGGACACGAGCGCATCATCATCCGCGACGGGACGGCGCAGAACGAGATCGTCATCGACTCCCGGAAGAACGACATGGCCATCAAGGTCAAGGGCGACCTGACCATTGAGGCCGGGGGCGAAGTGAACATCCGCAGCCGGGGCGATCTCACCATCCACAGCGACAGCAAGGGCGAGGTCGAGGCCCGCGACGTCAGCATTGAGGGCCGAGATCAAGTGGACGTGAAGGGGCGTGTGATTAATTTGAATTAGGGCAACCACAAGGGATTGCCCGTACGTGGGAGTAGGGCAACCACAAGGGATGCCCGTACGCGGGAGTAGGGCAACCACAAGGGATGCCCGTACATGGGAGTAGGGCAACCACAAGGGATTGCCCGTACGCGGGAGTAGGGCAACCACAAGGGTTGCCCGTACATGGGGGGTAAGGGGTATGGGACAGGCGGCGGCTAAACGGGGGGATCGGATCGTGGCGACGGATACGCACGTGGTGCGGGTGTTTGGCATATCGACGCCGATGACGTTCTCTTTCAACGGCCTGATCGACGCCGGATTGAGCCCCAACGTCAACGTCATGGGGCGACCGGCCGCCACAGTGGGCAGCACGGCGACCAACACGCCGCCTCACACCACCGAGCGGGGCCGCTTCCGGAGGCCGCCCTCCAACCGGGGACAGATTGTCGAGGGCAGCCCGCGCGTCTTCATCAACGGCAAGCCGGCCGCGCGGGCGGGAGACCCGGCCCTCACCTGCAACGATCCCGTCGACCGGCCGGTGGGGCGGGTGGTGGCTTCGGGGACGGTGTACATAGGATAGGATAACCACGAGTAGGGGTAACCCTTGTGGTTACCCCTACTTGTGGTTACCCCTACTTGTGGTTGCCCCTACGTGTGGTTGCCCCTACGTGTACGGGAAAACGAACAAAGGAGGCGTGGGGATATGAACGGCGACTATGGAGAGAAGGAGATCCTGGGGCGCGGGCTGGCCTTTCCGTTCCAGGTCAACCAGCGGGGCGAGATCGCGCTGGTCACGGGCCGGCGGGACGTCGAGCAATCGATCCGCATCATCCTAGGGACCGCGCCCGGCGAGCGCGTCATGCGGCCGGAATTCGGTTGCCGGGCCCACGAACTGCTCTTCGCGCCCCGCGACGCCGCCACCGAGGGGCTGATGGCCGAATACGTGGAACAAGCGCTCGGCCGCTGGGAACCGCGCATCGAGGTCCAGCAGGTCAAAGTCGCCCGCGACCCCGACCGGGACGGCGCGCTGCTGGTCGAAATCGACTACCAGATCAAGGCCACCCACGACGAACGCAGCATCGTGTACCCCTTCTTCCTGATGGGAAACGAGTAAACACAAGAGAGGACACACCATGTCACTACCTGAACCTATTTTAGACGACCTGCGATTTCAGCGCGACCTGGTGGACGAGGCGCGGCGGCGCATCGTCCATTACTGCCCGGAATGGACCGAGTATAATCTCAGCGATCCCGGCATCACGCTGATCGAACTCTTCGCCTGGATGACGGAGATGATTCTCTACCGGCTGAACCGGACGCCGGAGAAAAACTACATCAAGTTTATGGACATGCTGGGGATCCAACTCAGCCCCGCCAGCAGCGCCCGCACCCGCCTGACCTTCTGGCTCTCGGCGCCGCTGCCCCTGGGAGCCGAGGAAGAGGCGTCCGAGATGACCGTCGTCATCCCGCGCGCCACCGAGGTCGCCACCCGTCGCACTGAAGAGGAGGCGGAAATCATTTTCACCACCGACGAGACCCTGCGCATCGCCCCTCCCCGATTGACCCAACTGCGCCGGGAACAGGATTTTCACAAAAATTACCTGCCCCGGCTGGGCGTCGAGGATTTCTACGCCTTCGACCAGGAATCGCCCCAGGTCGGCGACACCTTCTACCTGGGTTTTGACGAAGCGCAGGACATCAGCGGGCACACGCTCCAACTGACCTTCACCTGCCAGGAGACCCAGGCAGTCGGCGTGCGGCGCGAGGATCCGCCCCTGGTCTGGGAATGCTCGATGGGCGACGGGCGTTGGCGGGAACTGGGGTTGAGCACGCGCCCCGGGGAAAAAGACACCACCGGCGGCCTGAACAACGCCCAGGGCTCGCTGGTGATGTACCTGCCGCTGGAAATCGAGCCCAACCAGGTCTACGGCCGCAACGCCTACTGGATCCGCTGCCGTCTGGAACCTCGCGCCCCGGAGCAGGGGATGTACACCGAATCCCCCCGCGTCCAGAGCGTCTCTGCCCACACGCTCGGCGCTACGACGCGGGCCACCCACGCCCGAATCGTGGAGAACGAAACCCTCGGCCAGAGCAACGGCGAGCCCGGTCAGACCTTTCGCCTGGAGCACACGCCGGTGCTGGCGCTACAGGCGGGCGAGACAGTCGAGGTGATCGGCGAGCGCTACGGCGAGGTGGGTTACGAGCCCTGGAAATCGGTGCGCGACTTCGCCGATTCCACCCGCTACGACCGGCATTTCGTGCTGGACACCGTCACCGGCGAGGTGCGCTTCGGCCCCAGCATCCGCCAGCGGGATGGCACAGTACGCCAATACGGGCGCATCCCCGAAGCCAACCGCGAGATTCGCTTCAGCCGCTACCGCTACGGCGGCGGGACCGCCGGCAACGTCCCGGCGGGCAAGCTGCGCGTGCTCAAGTCCGCCATCGCCTACGTCGACCGGGTCGCCAACCTGCGCCGGGCCGAGGGCGGGCGCGACCAGGAGAGCCTGGAGGAAGCGAAAATGCGCGCCCGCCGCGAGCTACAGGCCCAGGAGCGCGCGGTCACTGCCCGGGACTTCGAGAATATGACCAAGAAGGCCAGCCGGGCCGTCGCGCGGGTGCGGTGCCAGGCCCCCAACGGGGGGCGCAGCCCGGCGCCGGGCATGATCGAACTGCTGGTGGTCCCGGCCACCTTCGACGGGCTAATGGCGGGCGACCTCTCCCGTCTCCAGGTTGACGAGGCGCTGAAGGAGACCATCACCGCCTACCTGGATCAATACCGACTGCTGACCACCACGCTGCGCATCAAGGAACCGCGCTACCTGGGCGTCCGGGTGCGGGCCGAGATCCTCATCTCCGAGTTCAGCCAGCCGGAGGTGGTCAAAGCCCGCGTGATCGAACGCCTGAACACATTCATCGCCCCGTTGGCCCTGGGAGGGGCCGGGGAATTACAGGATATCATCGGCCCCGATTGGGAAGGATGGCCCTTCGGCCGCGATCTCTACGTCTCGGAGATCTACGCCCTGATCGGGCAGACGCCGGGGGTCAAACACGTCTGGGACGTGCAAATCGACCACCGCCCGGTCGTCCCCGCCGCAGAAGGGGCTCCTCCTTCTGGGGGCGCAGATGAAACGCCCGCGCGCGCGCTGACCAC
Organism: Anaerolineae bacterium; assembly: GCA_034437315.1. Classification (GTDB taxonomy): domain Bacteria; phylum Chloroflexota; class Anaerolineae; order B4-G1; family B4-G1; genus DSAR01. The sequence continues at coordinate 1,050 of DAOTUC010000148.1, read as the reverse complement.
CATTGAAGAGCGGCGGCTCCAATCGCCCGACGATACCTTGCTCTGCTCGCTCGCGCATCAAATCGAGGTGGTAGAAGAATGAACGGATTACAGCCCACGACCTCCGAGCTGTCCATCGCCCACGTGGCCGATTTCTACCGTCGCTATCCGGGAGAACTGGTCTGCTTTTACACCCGCGTCGAGGTCCGCCAGCCCTTGCCGGACCTGACCATCCGCATCACCCTGCCGGCGGGCTTGTCGCCGGTGGACGCCCACGTCATGGAGGGACCGGCGATCCTGGCGGAAAGCAACGCTCGGTTGGAGGCGGAACCGGCCATTGAGGCCCATCACGTCGTCTGGGAGATCCAGGCCAACGGGGTGAATAATGAGGCAAATGGCACAAACGAGGCAAACGAACGCTTACCGGCCGGCGCCCGCTGCGAGGTCCAGGTGCAAGCGCGGGTGGATCACACGGCGCGAGACCTGACGCTGGAAAGCCGCGCTATGGCCATCTGCGACGCCCACCAGCGCGCCGCCGCCGAGGTGTCCACCATCGCCGTGGCGGCCAAGGGCCGCTACCTGGATTACCTGCCCGCGCTCTATTCCGACAACGACCTGCTGGCCCGCTTCCTCATGCTCTTCGAGAGCTTCTGGGCGCCAGTTGAGCACCAGATCGAGCATCTGCCGTATTATTTCGATCCCCAGATGACCCCGCCGGAATTCTTGCCCTGGCTGGCCTCGTGGCTGAACCTGACGCTGGACCCACGTTGGCCGGTGGATCGGCGGCGGGAACTGATCCGCTCAGCCGTCCGGCTCTATCGTATGCGGGGCACAGCGCGGGGATTGCGGGCGTTCCTCAAGCTCTACACCGGCGTGGAACCCCAGATCACCGAACACCGGGCCAAGAACTTCCAACTGGGGCCGGGCGCGCTATTGGGGCCGGGCGTGGCGCTGGGAAGAGGCAACCAGCCCCACACCTTCACCGTCGCCATGCGCCTCCCGCCCGTCGAAGAGGTCGACGGTGAGGCAGAGGAAAAGGCCCGCCGGGAGCGCGAGCGCCGTCAGGTCATC
>DAOTUC010000147.1:0-22596 GCA_034437315.1 Anaerolineae bacterium | reverse complement strand
GAGGCGGCGACCCGCTTCGTCACCCCGTTGACCTTCCAATCGCTCACCGGCCGGCCGGTCTACACCACGATGTGGGGCGCGCTGGAGGCCACGAGCGGCGAGGACGCCATTCTGCCCACTCACGTGGTCCACGTAGGGCTGGCGGAGGCGGCCGACCTGATGGTCATCGCGCCCGCCACCGCCAACACGATGGCGAAGATGGCCCAGGGACTGGCCGACAACCTCTTGACCACCCTGGCCCTGTCCGCCCGCTGCCCGGCGCTGCTGGTTCCGGCGATGGATGTGGGGATGTGGGCTCACCCGGCGACCCAGGCCAACGTCGAAATCCTGCGGGAGCGGGGGCGGGCGACTGCCGCCGCTGTCTCCCCCGGCGGCAGCATCTATTTCGCCGGCCCGGCCCGGGGGCGGATGGCCTCCGGACTCGAAGGCCGCGGGCGGATGGTGGAACCGGACGAGATTGTGGGCCGCGTCCGGCTGATCCTGGGCCGCGAGGGGCCGTTGGCCGGTCGCTGCGTCGTCGTCACCGCCGGGCCGACGCGCGAGCCCTTCGACCCGGTGCGCTTTCTCAGCAACCCGTCCTCGGGGCGACAGGGCTTCACCCTGGCCCAGGCCGCCCTCGACCGGGGCGCGGCGGTCACCCTCATCGCCGGTCCCACCCCGCTCCCCACGCCGGTGGGCGCCGAGCGGGTGGACGTCGCCACGGCCCAACACATGCACGACGCCGTCATCGCCGCGCTCGATCAAGCCGACGCGCTGCTGATGGCGGCCGCCGTGGCCGATTATCGTCCGGCCAACGTGGCCCCGCAGAAGATCAAGAAAGAGGACGGCGGGTTGGTCGTCCGCCTGGCGCGCACGCCCGACATCCTTTCCGCCGTCGCCGTCCGCTGGGCGGAGAGCGGTCGCCCGCGCCTGGTGCTCGGGTTCGCCGCCGAGAGTGAGCGGCTGGTGGAGAACGCGCGGGCCAAACTGGCGGCCAAAAACCTGGACCTCATCGTCGCCAACGACGTCACCGCGCTTAACGCCGGGTTCGCCGCCGAGACCAACCGCGTCGTCCTCATCGACCGGGAACGGATCGAGCGGCTGCCCCTGATGAGCAAGGCCGCCGTGTCCGAGGTGATTCTGGATCGCGTCGTGGGGATGCTGGGAACGCCGGTAGAGCGTTTTGAGAAAGGTCTTGAGAGGTGAGAAAATGGATGAAAAACACATAATCGACGGAGGAATCACGGCTGTCCCCGGCATCCGCGTGGGGCACGCCGCCGACCCGGAGGGGCTGACCGGTTGCACCGTCGTGCTCTGCGAGAAGGGTGCCGTGGGGGGCGTGGACCAACGGGGCGGTGCGCCCGGCACTCGCGAGACCGATCTATTGCGCCCTATGCACATGGTGCAAGAGGTTCACGCCGTGCTCCTGGCGGGGGGATCCGCCTACGGGCTGGCTGCCGCCGACGGCGTGATGCGCTACCTGGAGGAGCGCGGCGCGGGTTACGACGCCCGCGCGGCCAAAGTGCCCATCGTGCCCAGCGCTATCCTGTTCGACCTGGACGTCGGCGATCCCCAGGCGCGCCCGGATGCGGCGATGGGTTACGCCGCTTGCCAATCGGCCAGCGACGGCCCCGTGGCCGAGGGAAACGTGGGCGCCGGCGCCGGCGCCACCATCGGCAAGATCCTGGGGCAAGGGCGGGCGATGAAGTCCGGCCTGGGCAGCGCCGCCATCTCGCTGGGCGGGGGGCTGATCGTCGGGGCCGTCATCGCCGTCAATCCCCTCGGCGACGTGGTCGATCCATCCACCGGCGAGATTCTGGCTGGCGTGCGGAAACTCCGCTCCGAGCAGTTCGCGGACACCCTGGCGGTCATGCGCGGCCTGATTGGGAAGGCGGTGATGCGCTTCGCCTCTAACACCGTCATCGGCGTCGTGGCGACGAACGGGCGTTTGACCAAGGAAGAGGCCAACAAGGCAGCCCAGATGGCCCAGGATGGCGTCGGCCGCGCGGTGCGCCCGGCCCACACGATGTTCGACGGCGACACACTCTTCGCCCTCGCGACCGGCAAGAAGCGGGCCGACGTCAACCTGGTGGGTGCGTACGCGGCCGAGGCAGTCGCGCGCGCCATCGTCCGGGCGGTCAAGGCGGCGGAACCGGTCGCAGGGCTGCCGGCCTGGCGAAGTTTGCAAGCACAGGCCGACGCAGATGTCGACGCCTAGATCGTCGCCGCTCGGCCGGCCGATCCTGCCAATCATTCTGATTCTGTGGGTGGCCCTGGCGGGATGCGCGCCGCCTGAACCCGCCGCCTCCGCGTTGCGACTGCCGACCCGTTTGCCGCCTACTCCTACCAGCCCGCCGACGCCGACCGTCGTCGCTATAGGAGCCTGGGATTACTACCAGGAAGGGCTGGGACGCTGGGAGCGGGGCGACGCCGACGGCGCCATCGCCTCCTTCTCGCGCGCTATTCTTCGGTCCCCCGACGCCTTTGTGTCGCCCTACGTCGCGCGGGGCCGCGTCTATCTCTCGCGGGATGAACTTCGCCCGGCGCTGTCCGACGCTCATGCGGCGATCGACATCGACCCGGACAACGCCGCCGCCTTCGCGCTGCGGGGCGAGGTGTTGCGCCGTCTCGGTCATCCCCAACAGGCGCTGGAGGATTTCGACCGTATGGCGGAATTGGACGCGGATCGAATCGTGGACAATTTCAGCGCCTATTGGGAAGTCGCGCGTGAGACCGGTCAAGCGGTGCGGATGTTGACGCTCAGCAAGGCCTACAGCGACGCCTATCCCCAGGACCCGCTGTATCACTATTACCGGGGATGGGCCTTCATCCAACTCGACAGCGCCGGATCGGCGATCAAGACCTTGGGCGAGGGCATCGAATCCTCTTCCAATCCCCCGGCGCTTCTGTGGTTCACACTGGGGCGAGCCTACGCCGAGGTGGGCAGGTGGGAGAGCGCGGTCACGTCGTTCGAGGCGACCCGCTTGCTGGTGCAGGCCGGCGATGCCAGTCTAGCCATTCACACCGATCGCCCAATTATCGATCTGTTCGATAATCTGGGCCGCGCTTACCTGCAAATCGGGCGTTGCGCCGACGCCGAGACGATGCTGGAATACGCCATCAGCATCGGCGCGCCAGCCTCCGCCTACACGTCCACGCTGGAAGAAGCCCGCATCTGCCTCACACCCGCCCCCGAATCCACCCCCTATCCCACGACCACGCCGGGTTAGGGCCGGTCGATTGATGTACCGGTCTACCAGCTTGCCAATCGACCGATATACCGGGTTTTCGAAGCAAATCGCAAGCGTAAACCGCTAAAATAGCCCAGAATGCCCGTAGATGAACTCAAGGAAAACGAATTTTGGGTTGATGCACGTGGCAAATCGCTTAGCGGGCAACCTCTTGCGTCTAAGCCCCCTTGGATTTGCTTCGTTTTCCCTATACCAGCCCCCGCTTGCCAATCATCGCGTTAGAGGGTATGATATGCGCTTAGTAGGGGCAAGGCGGCGTTGATAACAGAAAGGGACAGTGTGAACGGACAAGACCTGATCAAGCGCTACCGGTCGGGGGAACGGGATTTCCCCAACGTAGACCTCAGCGAAGCGAATCTGCGGGCCAATAGCCTGCAAGGCGTCAACCTACAGGGGGCCGATCTGAGCGGCGTATGCCTACGAGGCGCCGATCTACGTCAGGCCAACTTGAACAGGGCGAAACTCAGTAGCGCCGACATGATCGGCGTCGATTTGATCTACGCTGACCTGTGCGGAGCGACCCTCACCGGCGCCAATATGACCGGCGCTAACCTCCGCGAATCGCGCCTCGAGCGCGCGCTGCTGTACCAGGTAAACCTACAAGGGGCTGATCTAAGCCAAGCGGATCTGTCCGGCGCTGACTTGAGCGGCGCTGACTTGAGCGGATCGACGTTGCGCCAGGCTAACCTGACAAACGCGATCCTGTTCCAGGCCAACTTGCGCGACGTTGACCTAAGCGACGTCCAGATAGCGATGGAACAACTGGTCGACGCCAAGTCCCTCGAAAACACGACGTTGCCGGACGGCCTGAGCGCGGCCGACCTCAATCAATTGTTCTAATCCCCCAATGCCTCAGCCTATGTTTGCCGAAATTGTCGTCTTCACGCCTATCGGCGGTGACCGGGCGACGCCCACATTCACCTATCACCTGCCCCCAGTGACCAAAGATCGCGCGATGGCGCGCAAACTGACGCCGGGACATCTGGTCATCGTTCCCTTTGGCGCGCGGCGTCTATACGGCCTCGTCACCGCGCTGACCGAGACGCCGCCTCCTCCGGCGATCGAGACCCGCCCCGTCGAGTCGATGGTCGACGACAAGCCAGCGCTCACCTCCTATCAAATCACATTGGCGCGCTGGATGAGCCGCGAATACCTGACTCCCCTGTGGCGCTGTTTCCTGCTGATGTTGCCGCCGGGGCTGGTCGGACACGCTGACGTGCAGGTGGAACTCGCCGGGGAGTCTGATCCGCGGGACATCCGAACGGAGGCCCAGGAGCAGTTGGTGACCGTGCTGGACGCGAGAGGGCAATTATTGGGCCGCCAACTGGATCGCCTGCTCCCCCGCCAACAATGGCGCCGGGCGGCCTCGCAACTGGATCGGCGGGGCGTCGTCATCAAATCGTCGCTGCTCACCCCGCCCCGCGCCCGTCCCAAGCGGGTGCAAACGGCCCGCCTCGCGCTCACCGACGACGACCCTTCGCGTATGGAGGCCGCGCTGGATGGCCTGCGCAGCGACGTCTATCCGCTCATCGTGCAATTTTTGCGGGAAGAGGGCGCGCCGGTGGACGTCAGTTGGATCTACGCCGAGACCGGGTGCCGGCGCTATCACCTGAACAAGCTGGAGGAGCGCGGCGTGATCGCCTTTGACGCCGAGGAGGTGTGGCGCGATCCGTTGGCTGACGAGACGTTCGTCCCAGACATCCCGCCGCCGCTGACCTCTGACCAGCAGGCAGTCTGGGAGGCGGTTCAGGCCCACATCGTCCACTCCGGTTCGCCGAGTGACCCCGCGCCGCTCATCCTCCTGCAGGGCGTCACCGGTTCCGGCAAGACGGAGATCTACCTGCGCGCAGTCGACGAGGTGATCACGCGCGGGCGACAAGCCATCGTGCTGACGCCCGAAATCAGCCTCACGCCGCAGACGGTTCATCGCTTCGGAGCCCGCTTTGGCGGACGCTTGGGTGACCGGTTGGGCGGTTGCCCAAGCGGCCGCATCGCCATCTTCCACAGCGGCCTGAGCGAAGGGGAGCGATACGACACCTGGCGCCGCGCCCGGCTGGGCCAGATCGACATCGTCATCGGGCCGCGCTCCGCCTTATTCACGCCCCTGCCCGCCCCGGGACTCATCATCCTGGACGAGGAGCACGACGATAGCTATAAACAGAGCGCGCCGGCGCCCCGCTACCACGCCCGCGACGTCGCGCGCCGGCTGGCCCGGCTGATGGGCGCGCCCCTCATCCTGGGATCCGCTACTCCCAGCCTGGAGACCTACCACCAGGCCGCCACAGACCAGATCGTCCGCCTGGAGATGCCCCGGCGCATCGTGGGGCACGCTCGCCGCATCGCAGAACTCCAGGCCCGTTATCAGACGCTGCAAGAGACCCAGCCCCAGGTCCCACCGCAAGCCCAAACCCGAACCCGGGAGATCACGTATCACGCCGCGCCCGGGGAACCGGGAGAGGCGTATTACGCGCCGCTCCCCCCGGTGCAGATCGTCGACCTGCGGGCTGAACTGCGGGCCGGCAACCGCTCCATCTTCAGCCGCACGCTCCAGAACGCCATCGACGAGACGCTGGAACGGGGAGAGCAAGCCATCCTGTTCCTCAACCGGCGCGGGACAGCGACCTTCGTCCTGTGCCGCGATTGCGGGTACGTCCCCCAGTGCCCGGCCTGCGACGTACCGCTGACCTATCACGGCCCCGGCGCTCAATTGGTCTGTCACCATTGCAACCATCGCCAGGGGGAACCGGCGCGCTGCCCTGAATGCGGGAGTGGGCGCATCCGCTATTTCGGGCTGGGAACCGAACGGGTGGAGCGGACCGTCCACCAACGTTGGGCCGGCGTCCGCACGCTGCGCTGGGACAGTGACACCGCCCGCAACCACGCGGCGCACGCGGCGATTATGCACCTCTTCAGCGCGGGGCTGGCCCAGATATTGGTCGGCACGCAGATGATCGCCAAGGGGCTCGATCTCCCGCTGGTGACCACCGTCGGCGTCATCTCGGCCGATACGGCTCTCAACCTACCCGATTTCCGTGCAGCAGAGCGGACCTTCCAGCTGCTGACCCAGGTGGCGGGCCGGGCAGGACGCAGCCTGCTGGGCGGGCGCGTCATCATCCAGACTTACCACCCTGGTCATTACGCCGTCGCCGCGGCGGCCGAACACGATTACGAGCGCTTCGCCGCCGAGGAACTCGCCTTCCGCCGCGAGCAGGGGTATCCCCCCTACCGTCGTCTGGCGAAACTGGTCTACGCCGACGAGCGGCTCTCCCGCGCCCGCGACGAGGCCCAGGCGTTGGCCCAGGCGATCCGCCGGGAGATGGTCCAGCGGGGGCTTGATGAGACTGACTTGATCGGCCCTGCGCCGCCGTTTTTCGACCGGTTGCGCGATCGTTATCGCTGGCAGATCATCCTGCGCGCCGCCGACCCGCCCGACCTGCTTCGAGGGATCGACATACCGCCCGGCTGGCGGGTGGACGTGGACCCGACCGATGTTTTGTAGCCTGAGGGGATGGGCCAGCTTCACAGGCGGCCTCATGGCCGCGCTGCTCGTCTGCCTGGGAATGACGGCCTGCACCCTCGTCGCTGGTGATGGCGCGTGCGATTTGGAGATGGAGACGTTGCGCGTTGGGATGGACGCCAGCATGCCGCCGTTCGCATACGTCGCCGCAGACGGCAGCCTGACCGGTTTCGACGTGGAACTGGCCCAGGAGCTGGGACGGCGGCTGGACGTCAATGTCCAATTCGTGGCCAATCTGTCCTACGATGGGCTTTACGACGCGCTGAAGGTGGGCGCCGACCGCCAGTCGGGGGTGGACGTCGTCATCTCCTCCCTGGTGGTCGATCCGGCGCGGATGGATGATTTCGCCTACTCGGCCCATTATTTCGACGCCGGTCAGGTGCTGGTGTTACACGAGAAAGACGCCGAGATTGGAGGGATCAAGGATCTGGCGGGGCATACGTTGGCGGTGGAATTCGGCGCGCCGGGGGATCTGGCGGCCCGACAATGGGCGCGCCGGCGGGCCGATTTAACGATCAAACCGTATCAGACGGCGGATGAAGCGCTAAGAGCGGTCGCGGAAGGAGTGGTCGATGCGGCCGTGGTTGACCGGGTGTCAGCGTTGGCTGTCGTGGGAGCGCAGGATGGGACGCGAGGCGCGCTCATCATCGCCGAAACGCCGGTTGTTGAAGAGCTGTACGCCGTAGCGATGCGCCGGGAGGATCGCCAGCTCCTCCGCGCCGTCAACGCCGCCCTGTCCGAGATGGAGGCTGACGGCGCGATAGACGCCCTGGTCGATAAGTGGTTAAGAGCGTCTAAATAATTGCTCTAGCCGCCGTCTCGGGGGCGCTAATCGGCCCGGGGAAGGGCTTCTGAGCGAATTTTTTAATAGCTCTTGAAGCCATAGAAGGCGTCACACGTGAAACGCCCGATTAGCTCCCCAAGCCAGTATAATCCAGTATAATGGAGAAAAGGTCGCGCTCCGAAAGGGTCGTGTAGGCCAATAGCCCGCCGAGGGCCAGGATGAGCGCAAAGGCGGTCGCTATGGCGGCCCGTGTGCCGGAGAGATGGTGGGCTGTCTGAATCGCTTGTTTCAACCAGACGACGCCGAACAGGCTCATCACGGCGATCAACATAGCCAACCCGCCGCCGCCGTAGGCGAGCAAGCGCGCCTCTAGCCCCAGCCAGCGGGGAATCAGTGTGATGAAGGGCGACAGGATCGCCGTCAGCACCGCCCAGCCCGAAAGCATGACTGTCGCCAGGTGGGCGTGGGTCTTGAAGTCCCGTTGTCCGCCCATCAATTGCGCCCCCAGCCACGTCGCCGGCGCCAGGAACAGATCGGCCAAAGCGGTCCAGCCCACGGTGACCAGCGCCGCCGTCAGTGACGATCCTAAAGTCGCCGCCAGCGCCAGGAGCGCGTCGGGGTCGGGCAATGAACGGATCGTCTCAACTTCGCCGGTCGCGACGGTCAACCCGAAGCGGTACAGCGTGATAAGCAAGGCCGCCAACACGAGCGCCGCCATACTGCGCCCCCACGAGGCCAGGGCCAACTCCGGCATAAAGGCCAACAGCCGGTTGAAGATCAACATCCCGCCCCATGCCCCCAGAAGCGAGAGGGGGGTTTCGCTGCGGGGGCGCGCGCCGGAGGACAACGTCTCGCGCAAATCGACGGGCCGCAGGTCGGCGCCGCAGCGGTCGCAGATATAGACCCATCCGGGGTTGCGGTAACCGCACTGGGAGCATACGGGCGACGTCGATTCCTCAGACGCCTCCAGCCGGGGCAGCGTCGGTTCTCTCGCCTCAATCGACCCCTCGCGCAGCAGCCGGTCCAGGTCTTCCGCCGCATCCTGGTCGTTGGGATTGATGGTCAGGATATTCTCCAGGCACACGATTTGATCGGCTATTTGATCGACGACGAAGCTGAGCCATAACCAGGCGTCCTCGTTGCGCTCGTCTAACTCAATCACGTGTATCAGTAGGTCACGCGCCCGCTCATCCTCGCCCGCCTGAGCGGCTTCAATGCCCCGTTCCAAAAGCCTCTCGATTTCGCCCTTCATTTTAATCTCCCACCGTGATAAGGTCTTGCAGGCCCTCGAAGGTGGCCGGGCCAATTCCCGCCACGTTCTGGATGTCCTCAACGGCGTCGAAGAGGCCATTCGCCTGCCGGTGATCGATGATGCGCTGGGCGGTCGCCGGGCCGACGCGCGGCAACGTCTCCAATTCGGCCTGAGACGCCGTGTTGATGTTGACCAATCCGGCGGCTTGTCCGCTATCTCCATCCGCTGGTTCGCCGCCCGAGACCGGCGGCGGCGCGTTCTCCTCTCCCTGAGCCGGGATGTGGACCTTCTGTTGGTCCTGCAACTCCACAGCCAGGTTGACGGCGTCCAGGTTCGCCTTGGCTGTCGGCCCGCCGGCCGCTTCGAGGGCGTCCTGCACGATGCTGCCCGGCGGTAGTCGATAGACGGCCGGTTGGGCCACAGCGCCGCTGACGTGAATGCGCAGGGGAGCGGGGGTGCTGGTCGGCGAGGGGGTCTCGGTCGACAGAGGAGGGGAAACCACGAGCGGCGTCGTCGGGGCAGGCCGAGGCGTTAAATAGCCCAGAACGCCGCCGATAGCAAGGCCAATGACCAGGAGAGAGAAAGCGAAGGCCTTGCTCACACCTGTATGCTGACCGTTGGGCGACTCTTGCGCCATCACATACCTCCATAATTCGACAATGGCACACGCAACCTCCGAAGTCTTTAACAGGCCCTTTTATCAATTGGGTGCGTTTCATTTCATTTGAGGTCAAGCTTGTAGTAGGCGCTTCAGCGCCGTAAAAGCGCGCTGAAGCACGCACTACAAACAACGCTCAAAGCATTTGAAACACACCCTTATCAATTGAGTCCTTGCGAAAGCTGATTTTCGCGCGCGCCCAGGCCGCTTTCAGAACTTCGGAAGTCTGAATTCCTTTCGGGCGTCTTAAATCATTGCTCTGGCCACCGTCCCCGGGACGCTGGCTAGAGCAATGATTTGAGACGCTCTCTATGTATGGGTGGCGCCCGCGCCGGGATTCGTCCGTCACGAGGTCTCTAGCGGATCCAATGTGGGACGACCGGTCTCCGGATCCCAACCGTACTCGGCGTAGGCGCCCGCCACCAATGTCTCGACGTCGGGCACGACTCCCTCGGTTCCGCCTTCCAGTGGTTGCAACAATAGGTCGGGCAGCCGGTCGTCGGCTGGCGTGAGGCCGCGCCGCATATTCAGCAGCCGCTTGAGATCCACGATGCGCCGGCCCAGCGTCATCAGGTCGTCGAGCGCTAGGCCCCAGCCGGTGACGCTGTTCATCGCGCCCAGCACCCGCTCGACGCCGGGGTTCTGGAACTGACAGAGTGTCATCGCGTTGTAGAGATTGCGCCACGCCTGCTGGCGGGCAGCGATGCGGCCTTTCTCCTCCGTCGACTCGAAACGGTCCCCCGGCGTCACGCCCAGCTCGAAGGGCGGTCCCTGTCCCGTATCCACGCCATACATATCCCCCTGCATATGACAAGCGCCCCGGGGGGAAAGCGCGTAGACCGGGGCCATACCGGTGAAGGCCCGAGGATCGTGCATCGGGATTTCCAGCCGGTTGACAGTCGCCGCCAGCTCCGGGACGCCGAAGCGCTCGGCCAGGGCGGCGTTGCCGTCGGCCAGAACGTCGCCGAAACCCTCGCGCCGGGCCATCATCTCGATCAGATGGTGGAGCATCGACACATCGCCGTAACGGATCTCCAGGCCGCCCGTCTCCGCTGCCGAAAGCAAGCCGCGCTCGAACAGCTCGCAGGCCAGGCCGATGGTGCAGCCGGCGCTGATGGTATCCAGCCCGTGGAGATTGCACAGGTGCCCGGCGTAGATGACCGCCTCCAGGTCGTCAATCATCAGCAGGGATCCCAGGGCAATCAGCGTCTCGTATTCGGGGCCGTCCACTCGCTCGACGCCGTAACGGGGCGCGCGGGTCTCGCGCCCGCAGGCGATGGGGCAGCGGTAGCAGGCGGTGTTGCGATTCTGGAACTGTTCCGCCATCACCACGCCGGAAAGATTGCTCGCCGCCTCCCATTCCCCTTGCTGGAAGTAGCGGATGGGTACATCACCGTACATCAATCCCATGTCCACGTATCCGGCGGTGCCGGCCAGTTGGAGCGCCATAGCCGACATATCCTCGCCAGCGTCGGCCAGAATCTCTTTGACCAGGGCGCGGAATTGATCCGGGTCGGCCAGTGGGACCTTGGCCCGCCCCCGCACGGCGACCGCCTTCAGATGTTTGGCGCCCATCACGGCGCCCATGCCCGTCCGTCCGGCCGCCCGGCCGTGATCGTTCATCACGGCCGCCATCAACGCCTGATTCTCGCCGGCCGCGCCAATGCAAGCGACCCGCGCCTTGGGATCGCCCAACACCTCGCGCGCATGTGCCTGCGTGGCGTAGGAATCGGCGCCCCACAGATCGGCCGCCGGGCGCAAGGTCGCTTGCCCATCCACGATCGCCAGCCAGACCGGCGACTGCTCCGGGGCCGCGCCGGTGATGATGACGCCGTCGTAACCGGCGAAGCGCAACTCTGGCCCGAAGAAACCGCCCGTGTTCGCCTCGCCCCAGATGCCGGTCAGCGGGGAGAGCGCGCACACGCTGCACCGCCCCGCCGAGGGCATAGCCGTCCCCACTAACGGACCGGTCATAAACATCAACGGGTTGTCCGGCCCCAATGGATCGGTCTCGTCGTCTACCAGGTCGTAGGCGTAACGGGCCGCTAACCCGCTGCCGCCGACGAAGGCCCGCGCGTAATTCGCGTCAAGCGGTTCATCTCTCAACTCCCCGGCGCTCAGGTCGACGCGCAGGAGTTTGCCCATGTATCCATTCATAATTATGTCCTAAGTCCGATGTCCGATGTCGTCTAAAAGTCGATTGGCCGTCCGTCGTAGGCGTAGCGGAAGAGCTGGCGCAGTTCCTCGTCGGAGGGGGAGCGGCGCGCGGTCAGGATCTGCGTGTCGTTGAAGGCGTCCTCGACCAATTTCTCCAGTTGGGCCTCGTAATCGGCCTGCTCAACGCCCATTTCCTGGATGTTGACGGGGCTGTCGATCTCCCGGCACAATTCCCGAATGCGCTGGGCTAACATCCGCGCCGCCAGTTCCGCATCCTCGGCGCCGCCCGGCGGGCAGTCGATGAGGGCGGCCAACTCGGCGAAACGACCCGGCGACTCGCGGGCTATGAATTCGATAGTATAGGGCAGGAACAGGCCGACCGCCCGGCCATGGGGAATGTGGAAAATCGTCCCCAGGGTGTGCCCCATCGCGTGGGCGATTGAGGCCAGGGCGTTGCCGAAGCCCAGGCCGGCGCAGGTCGCGGCGTTGTGTAAGCGCTCCCGAGCCTCGGCGTCGTCTCCGTCGGCTACCGCCCGCGGTAGGTAAGCAAAGACGAGCCGCAGCGCGTGCATACACAGGCCGTCGGTTAAATCGGTATGCCAGGTGCACGTGTATCCCTCAATAGCGTGGGCCAGCACATCCAGCCCGGTGTCGGCGGTCAATTGGGGTGGCATACCCGCCGCCATCGTCGGGTCGACGATGGCGAGGTCGGCGACGCATTCCCGGTTGCCTAACCCCATCTTGCGCTGTTCCTCCGTATCGGTGAGCACGATGCCCCACGTGACCTCGGCTCCGGTCCCGCTGGTGGTCGGTACGGTGATCAAACGCGCTTTCTGGCGCAGCCCCAATGATACGAACGGGTTGATCTCCGCCGGTTCGAGGTCGGGACGTTCGTAGAGCACCCAGATGGCCTTGGCGGCGTCCATCGGCGACCCGCCTCCCACGGCGACGATCCAATCCGGCGCGAACTCGTGGGCCTCCGCCGCGCCCTCGCGCACCGTCTGCACGCTGGGATCTGGCTCCACCCGGTCGAAGATGCGCACCGCCAGCCCCGCTCGCTCCAGGCGCGTCGTCACCCGCGCCGCCAGCCCCAACTCGACCAGCGAGGCGTCGGTGACGACCAATGCTCGTTGGCCCTGCAGCTCGTCGAGCGCATCCAGCGCGCCCTCGCCAAACACGATCTCCGGTGAGACGAAATACCACATATCGCTCCTCCAAATCGTCGGTTCAGCTCACCAGGCGGTCGGCACCTGGGCGCAACAGGAGACGATCTCCTTGGCCGCTTTGGGGTAACGCATGATCTTCATCATATTCCCCTGGACCTTCAACTTGCGGGTCATCATCCCTTGAATAGGATCCATTTTTCCCTTGATGACCTGCCGCCAGACGCTGAAGGGGCCGCGCAGGATGAATTCGGCCTCCCGTTCGCTCAGATCCTCCAACGCCTCCGCGTCGGGGCTCTTGCCGTGATAGAGGCCCAGGAACAGGTAGGCTTCGTCGTCGTAGGCCTCGTCGGGCTCGACGACGAACACAAAATCCCCTTCCCAATCTTTGGCCGATTTCTCGTAATCCTCGCTGTCGTTGAGTCGCCGGCTCAGTTCTTTGATCCACTCGTCGGATGGAAATGGAAATGGCATAATACTTCTCCTTTTACGTCCTATGTCCTGCGTCCTATGTCCTGCGTCCTACGTCCTGTGTCCTGCGCGGTCGAGGCTAAGACACGCTCAGGCCGGTGATCTGCTTGATGGCGGTTAATATGCCCAGGCCGGCGGTGATCGCTTTGCCCGGCTGGACGGGGGGCAGATGTTCTTCCCCTTCTTCGTCGACCTCAATGGCGGTCGACTGTAGATAGAGATAAGCGGCGCCCAGACCTAAAATTGCTCCCAGGATGCTGCCCATCAGGATAACGCGCGCGCGTAATTTCATCGGGTATCACCTCCTAAAAGTCTGAAGTCCTACGTCCTACGTCTGAAGTCCTACGTCCCAATCGTGACAGCGCTTCCAACCAACCTTGGATTGTCGCCGTTGTCGTCTGGATCCATATGAATGGCTGGATAAGGTAAGCCATCGCTAATTCGACGTAGGCGAGTCCCAAATCTAGATACGCTTGGGCCATCTTGAGCCAGGCGGGCAGGTTCTCGCGCCGCAGCAGCTGCCAGACGCCATACACCAATCCCCCGACGATGACCAGGGGCAGCAGGGCGATAATGAAAGCCTCAATCGCCAGTAAAATGATCGCTAGATCCCGTATCCAAGCCATAACCCCTCCCTCACCCCATTCAAATGACTCGACTGGCTTCAGTATACTCGTTCCTCACCTATCCGTCAAACGGCGGCGTGTCCCAGGCGCTTCAGCACCTTGATCAGATCATCGCGCCAGTCGGGCCCCATCGGTAACCAGAGTCTGGAACCGCTGACCGAGACCCGCCGCCCCAGCGCCTGCCGCACCGCGGTCGTGTCAAACCTCTCGCCGTCGGAGTGAAGCTCCAGCCGATCGCGGCTCACGCCGATGACCGACACCCGCGCATCCCGCGCCAGGGCCTTCAACCGTAGTTGATACATCAAATTCTCCACGCTGGGCGGCAACGGGCCGAAGCGATCGCTTAGCTCCTGCTCCATCTCCTGGATCTGCGCCATTGAGCCCAGGTCGGCCAGGCGACGGTATAATTGCAAGCGGAGGCGCGTATCGGGCACGTAATCGTCGGGCAGCCGCACCGCCAGCGGCAGGTCGATCCGGATGCTGCCCAGGGGTTCCGGCGGCGGCGGTTCCCCTTTTCGCTTGGCCCTCAAGACCTTCACCTCTCGCGCTAACAGGCGGGTGTACAGGTCGAAACCGACCGCTGCGATCTGGCCCGACTGGCGGGTGCCCAGGATGTCGCCCGCGCCGCGAATCTCCAAATCGCGCATGGCGATGGTATATCCGGCGCCCAGACCGGAGGCCTCGCGCATCGTCTCCAACCGCTGGCGCGCCTCGTTGGTCATCCGGGTCACACGCCCGTGGAAAAAGTAGGCGTAGGCCCGCTGGGAACCCCGCCCCACGCGCCCGCGCAATTGGTACAGCTGGGCCAATCCGAAGCGATCGGCCCGCTCGACGATGAGTGTGTTGGCGTTGGGGATGTCGAGCCCGCTCTCAATGATGCTGGTGCAGACCAATACGTCAATCTCCCCCACGACGAAACGCATCATCGTCTCCTCCAGGTCTGCTTCCCGCATCTGCCCGTGGGCCACGGCGAACACCGCCTCCGGCGTCAATTTCCGCAGCCGGTTAGCCGTCGAGCGGATCGTCTGCACCCGGTTATGGAGATAGAAGACCTGTCCCCCGCGTTCCAACTCCCGACGGATAGCCCGTTGCACCAACGCGGGGTCGTACTGCCCGGTGTAGGTGCTGATGGGCAATCGTTCCTCGGGCGGGGTCTCGATGGTGCTGATGTCGCGCACGCCGGTGAGGGACATATAGAGCGTGCGCGGGATGGGCGTCGCCGTCATCGTCAACACATCGACCTCGGTGCGCATCTGTTTGAGGAATTCCTTGTGCGTGACCCCAAAGCGCTGTTCCTCGTCGATGACCAGCAATCCCAGATCGGCGAACATCACGTCCTTCTGCAATAGCCGGTGGGTGCCGATGACGATGTCGACCTGACCGGTGTATAAGCGCTCTAAAATCGCCTGTTGTTCGGAGCGAGTGCGGAAACGGGAGAGCATCTCGACCTCGACCGGAAATGGCGCCAGGCGTTGGCGAAAGGTCGCGTAGTGCTGTTGGGCCAGGACAGTGGTCGGCGTTAGAACGGCGACTTGCTTGCCATCCATGACCGCCTTGAAGGCTGCCCGCAGCGCGACCTCGGTCTTGCCATACCCCACGTCGCCGCAGATGAGGCGATCCATCGGCTTGGGCTTCTCCATATCCGCCTTGACGTCGGCGATGGCGCGTAACTGGTCCGCCGTCTCGACGTAGGGGAAGCTGGCCTCCAACTCCGCCTGCCAATCGGTATCGGAGGTGAAGGCGTGACCGGGGACCAACTCGCGGGCGGCGTACAGTTCCAACAATTCCTCGGCGACTTCCTCGGCCGCTTCCTGGGCGCGCGCTTTGACCCGCCGCCAACGGGCGCCGCCCAGCCGGTTGATCCGGGGCGGGCGGGCGTCGGCCCCGATGTAGCGGCTGATGCGATCCGCTTGATGGATAGGCACGTAGAGGCGGTCATCCTCCGCGTACTCAATCAGCAGGTACTCGCGGCCGACCCCCTCCATCGCCCGCGTGACCAGGCCCTGGAAAACGCCAATTCCATGCTCCACGTGAACGACGAAATCGCCCGGTGAGAGGTCGGAGAAATAGGTCTCCGGGGCTGCCTTGCGCCGGCGAGGGCGCGACCTTCGGGCGACCGGACGCCGCCAACCGAATATCTCCGCGTCGGTCAACAGGCGCAGGGTGGAGAACGGATGACCCAGATCGAATCCCCGCAAAATCCAGCCTTCTGCGAGCGCCCCCTTGACGAAGGTCAACGGTCCCGGCGGCGTCTGCCTCAGATTCTCCACCGGCAGGACGTACTCCCGCTCGCTGGCCCACAGTTCCGCCAGGCGGCGGGCTTGCTGGCTGACGACGACCACCTGATCGCCCGCTTTCTGGGCCGCCTCGACGTGATCCAGCACCGCCTTGAGCTGCCCGCCGAAATGCTCGTCCGGGACAAAACAATCAGCCAGGAGAGAGGCGACAGCATCTTCCATCGCGCTATGCCCCAGGGTTAGCATCGTGTGATCCTGCAGGCCATCCTGCCACTCGTCCCACGTGAGGTAGGGGCGGGGGTAATCGGGCGGCAGACGGTCTCCCTCCATCAGCGTCGCCCGCATCTCGACCACGTCTTTTTCTATGGCGGACCAGGTCTCCCGCAAGGAGACCGCATCGTCGACGATGAGCAGGCCGTTCTGCGGGAGATAATCCAACAGCGCAGCCGGATTGGTGTAGAAGTAGGGCAGGTAAAACTGGACGCCGGGGAAGGCCATGGCCGACTTCAGCCCTCGAAAATGGGCTTCCAATTCCTCCTGGACGTCGGTGGGCAGGTCTTGTTTCATCTGGGCGGCGACGTGTTCAGCCGCCCGAGGGCCATAGCGGGGGAGCGCCTCACAGGCGGGCGTGATGACTACACGTTCGATCCGCACTTGTGAGCGCTGGGTGGCGGGGTCGAACCGGCGCAACGATTCGACCTGGCTGCCGAAAAGCTCAATGCGCACCGGCAGCAGGTCGGCCGGCGGGAAGATGTCGAGAATGCCGCCCCGGTGGCTGAACTGGCCCGGCGCCTCGACCACGCTGGACGGCTCATAGCCCAGGCCCGTCCAGCGGCTCAACGCCTCTTCCAGGTCCAACAACTGCCCTACCCGCAGTTCGCGAGCGGTCGATTTGAATTGGCGGACGGGCAGCGTGCGCTGCATCAACGCTCGCGCCGAAGCGACCACCAGCGGCGGAGAGGCGGGCGCGGGCGCGCCCAGGGCGGAAGGTTGAAGGGTGAAGAGCACCTGCAACCGGTCGGCGATGACCTCCTCGGTCCACGGGGCGCGCTCATAGAAAGCGACCAGCGGTTCGGGGAAATTCAACAGCCGCACGGGCGACACCGCGTCCGCAGGCAGCCAATCACGCAGCGAGCGGGTCAGCGCCTTGGCCCGTTCCACCGATCCAGTCGCCACCAACATTGGCCGCTGCAAATCGCAGGCCAACGCCGCCAGGATCGCCGGGCGGGCGGCCTGCATCAGCCCCAGCGCCATTGGCGTTTCGCCGCCGGTCAACTCCGCCCGCAAATCGCGATACGGCGACAACCGTTCAAATGATTCTAGTAATCCAGAGACCCCCACGCCGCCACCACTCTATCGCTCTATCAACCTACCCATTATACCGACTCATCCCAATCTCCACACCTTCGGTCAGCCACGTCTCCAGCGCGTCCACAGCGCGCGCCAACGTCTCGTCGATTAGCGCATCCTCGTCCGCGGAGAAATCCTGCAGGACGTAGGCCGCCGGGTCCATCCGTCCGGGCGGCCGGCCGATGCCGATGCGCAACCGGGGGAAGTCCCGCTCGCCCAGTTGCCGGATGATTGACGCCATCCCGCGATGCCCCCCGCTGCCGCCGGCGGGTCGCATGCGGATCGTCCCCGGCGGCAGATCCAGGTCATCGTAGACGACCATCAAGCGCTCTAAATCCACTTTATAGAAGCCTGCCAGTCGGGCGGCCGATAAGCCGCTCTTGTTCATAAATGTCTGGGGCTTGGCGAGGATCACCCGGCGGCCCTCAATGGTCCCCAGCGCGACCTGGGCCTGTTTCTGTCGCTTGTGGAAATCGAGGCCATGCCGCTCGGCCAAACGATCTACGCAGCGAAAACCGACGTTGTGCCGATTGCCAGCGTATTCGGGCCCAGGATTGCCCAGCCCGGCGATGAGATAAGGGGCCATCATAGAATTGAAGATTTATCGCCAGGGCCAGGCGATATTCTGCCGCAATCCCCAGCGGATGAGCGCTTTGATGAATATATATCCCCCCCACAGCGCGAACAGCGCCAGCGCGATCTTCCCCCCCTGGTAAAAGGCGGATTGGATCTCCTCGGTGTTGATGGGCAGGCTCAGTCCGCCCCCGTCATCTCCATCCGTCTCGTCGGAGGGGGCGACCAGCGTCTCCTCTTCCTCCGAGCCGCCTATCGGGGAAGGTTGAGGCGTCGCTGTGGGAGGCTGCTCGACGGTCACTGGCGTGGGCGTGGGACCGATCACGGCGGTGGGCAACGGTTCAGGCGTCTCCGTCTCTGCTGGCTCCTCTGCCTCAGATGTAGGCGAGGGGACCGGTTGGGCGTTGTTAACTGTCAGGTTCCGGACGAAGAAGACGTAGGGGCTGGCGGCGTCATCCGCACCCCAGACGGCTAACGCCAGGGTGTACATGCCATCCGGGAGCGCCGTCGTATCCCAGGTCGCCAACACGTCGTTTTCCACCTGGGTTCCCTCGACGATAGCGAAATCGACCCATTGCGAATCGCCGGTCGGCTGGGGGCCGGCGGCGTAACGGATCTGGTAGGAATTGATGTTGGGGTGAGTGGCGATCCCCTGAATCTCGACTACGCCGCTGACCGTCATCCCTTCCGCGGGATAGGTGATCACCGAGCGCGCTTGTTGCAACGGAGCCGCCAAACCCGGCCCGCTCATCAACGCCATCACGAGCAACGCGCCCGCCAGAATCGTTCCCCATGTGGTTGTTCGCTTTTTCATACGCTACCTCGCGACATATCTTATTGCTCAAGCCCCTCGATTCAAACAGAGGGCCAGAGGGGAAGTGTAGCATAAAAGAGCGAGAATGACAAGAGACTGATGGCCGCATATGAAGTTGACACCCCATATCCTTCTGTTATACTGAATTCTCAAACTCACCGTAACGGGGGACGCGCCATGGTGTTTTATAAATAAATGACCATCGCTCTCCCCAGCATCCATTTTCAACAGCAGGGGAAAATGAACAATATGTCGGAAGAGAGCGATTCAAAACTCATCGCCCAAGCCAAGGAGGATCCGGAGGCCTTTGGCCTGCTATACGAGCGTTACGTCGAACGGATATACAATTACATTTACTACCGCACGAACAATCACCACGTCGCCGAGGATCTGACCGCTCGCACATTCTACAAAACACTGCAACACATCTCGCGTTACGAAGACCGCGGGGCGCCGTTCTCGGCCTATTTATACCGCATCGCCCACAACCTGGTCGCCAACTGGCATCGAGACAACAGCCGGCGACAGATCATCTCTCTCGACAGTCTGAAAATGACGGCGGGCGAGCGCAGCAAACCGGACAGGGTGACCGAGAAGAAGGGGGAACAACAAAGATTACTCGAAGCGGTTCGCCGATTACCGGCCGATCGTCAGCAGCTCGTCATCCTCAAACACGTGGAGCAGATGAGCAACGCCGAGATTGGCGCAGTGATGGGACGCACCGAAGGCGCGATTAAGTCATTATACCACCGCACGTTGGTAGCATTACGCGAGGAATTAGTCGATGAATGAAATCAGAAAACGATTCGCCGTGAGAAGAAGGACCCAAAACAAGCAAGGATGGCAAGCGCAGCGGGAAGAGGACGCCCTGGCAGATTACGTCGACCGGCTAATCGGCCTACCGGCGGCCGCTCGCTCCATCAAATTACGACGCGCAGAACGGGAGCGATTGGCCCCTCTGTTCCAGCTCAGCGACCGCCTGCACCAAAGCATGCCGCCCGTTCGCCCTTCGGCCGCCTTCGTCCAGACCCTGGGCAAGGATTTGATGGAGAAAGCCAAGCGTCGGGCGATATTGACGCAACGGTTACGTCGCGGCGCGCTGATCGGCGCGGCGGCGCTTGGCTCGTTGATCTCCATCGCCTCGCTCGTTGGCGCTATCGTCTTCATCGTGGCCCGCATCCGGCAGCGAATGCGCGCCCAGGCTGCACAAGCGCCGTCCGCCTAGTCGCGCCCAGGTAGATAAGCCCCGGCAGCGCCGGGGCTCTCGCTTGCTTCGATCAAATCACTTGGCGTCCAAGCGACGCGCGCTCCGCTTCCGGCGCTCCAACCGCTGTTCGACGATGCGCACGCGCTCTTCCACCTCTCGCAGCAACAGCAAAATCTGCCCAATCGCTTGTTCGGTCGTCAGGTCCCCCTTCTCCCAGGCACGTATAACCCCCTCAAGGCCATAAGTCCCCATCACTCCCACCCCTTTCCGACACGTTGGCGTGTCAAGTAGAGCAAAAAATAAGGAGAGCTTGCGCGCTCTCACGTAACACACTCATTATACACGTCAACGTGTAGAAAGTCAAGCGATTAATCGTCTGAGTCGTCCGGCGCGGCCTCGTGTTCGGCCTCTTGTTCAGGCCCAGTGATCTCGTAATCGAAACCGGCCCGTTCGGCCACCAGCGTCAACAAGCGATGCATTCCGCCGCGCGGCTGGTACATCCCGGTCTCCCACTCGCTGATGGTCTGCTGGCGGGTGCCCAACTCATCGGCCATCTGCCGTTGGGTCAGCCCCATATGATCCCGCAACGCGCGAATCGACTGGCGATCCCAGTGATATTGTCTTTCTTTACCCTCGCTCACTTTACCCTCACTCAAACAAAACGCCCCCTGTAGCCATATGGCGTGATTTTACTCTCAATAGGCAAGCGCGTCAAGTCCCGGGCGTGCGCAGGATCAGCGGCAGGTAAATCCGCTTGACCGGGGCCAATCCTAGGGCGCTGTAGGTGCGGGTATAGACTGCTCTTTCCAGCGACCAGGTGAACGTCAGGGGCCAGGAGCGCATGTAGGCCCCATCCGCGCTCGTCGCCCGCAGGGTGTAGGGCTGTTCCGAATGGCGCACGGTCGTGGTGAAGGTCCATGGCTGGGTGACGGCCGACGTAGCGGTCTGCTGTCCTACTCCGTCGAACAGCCCCGCCGACACCTGGGTCAGTGTGATCTCTTCAAAGATTACGGTCGAGCCGGGACGGGGGTCTATGATCGGAGGATCCCACTCGTGATTCACGTTCTCGTCGGCGAAGAAATGGGTGACGCTAAAGGAGAGCGTGCCGGTGAGGTCGAGCGTCGTCCGGGCGTGCGGCTTATGGGGCCACGCCTCGCGATTGCCCACCCGGTCGATGGCGCGGGAGCGAAAATCGTACGTATGCCCCGACTGCCCGACGAACCATCCTGCCGTGTGCGGTGTCATATGGTACCAATCGACCCAGATGCCGTCGGCGCTGTCGCGCCACTGCACGTCGTAACCCAAGACGCCCGATCCGTTTTCGCCCAACAATGAGTCGGCCCCTTCCCAGGTGACGGTGAAGGCCAGCGTCGTCGTCATCGCCGGCAGGGGATGGACGGTGCTGGTGGGCGGCGCGTTGTGCGTCTCCGATTCGATCAGGAGCAGCGGATCCCCGCCGATGAAGTAATGGTTCGGATCGGAGACGAGGTTGGCGGTCGCGCCGGGCAAGGTCACGGTATAGGCAGCGAAAGCGTCTGAGCCGGTCAGCACGTGGGTGGGCGTGATGGTGCGCGTCATCCCCCAGCGATCCACCTGGAGCGCCGTGGGCATCGCGGCCGGGAGCGTGTAGACGCTGGTGTGCGGCGATTCGTTCCATAGGACGCTGACTTTGCCCAGGGGCGCGCCCCACAGCGTCACCCGGCGGTGCGCGCCGGTCAGGTCGCGGGTGACGAAGGTGGGCGAGATGAGATAGGTGGTCGCTACCTGGTAAGCGACGTAAGAGGGCCTCAGCGAGTGATCGTTGCGGATGAGGCCGAAGTACTCCCCCATGTCGGCGTCGTGGGTGCGGAAGAAGAAGTAGCGCTCGACGCCGGCGGCGAGACTGTTGGCGTAGGATTGGATGACGTAGGCGGCGGCCTCCGATTGCTGGGCGGCGAAATCGTACTTGACGGGGTCTGGATCGACCGAGGCGTCGTTCCACACTGGCGCGCCGGTCTCGGTCAGCCAGATGGGATGGTCGACGACGCCTAGGCTCGCCATGCCATCCCGGATCTCGTTGATCTTGTCATACGTGTTGGAGACGCTGCTGTAGAAATGGACCGACATCACGTCGAAGTAATAGTTATTCGCCGCCGCGCTGGGGTCGTCTCGCAAAGCGCCCAGTACCCAGCGATAAAAATCTGAATTGGCCCAGTAGTGCAATCCGCCGAAGAGCACCTGGCAATCGGGGCAAGCTGCCTTGCTCGCCTGGTAGCCCACCTTGAGCAATTGGGCATAGTCGGTCGACGTGCCAGTCCAGAAGTAGGTCCACTCCGGCTCGTTCCACATTTCCCAATACTTGACCCGGTCGCCGTAGCGGGAGACGGCGTCGTAGACGAAATCGCCCCAATGGTTGTCGGGATGGTCCCACGGAAGGTAAAGCCCCTGTGGTGGGGAGGAAGCGGCGCTGGGCGCGAAGGTGGATTGGGACAGGCGGGCGTTAGAAACGGTGGGCGCATACCAACCGAAGGGCCGCTCGTCGAATGAGGGGACGTCGGCGCTTTGAAGCTGGCTCGTC
>DAOTUC010000146.1:0-12989 GCA_034437315.1 Anaerolineae bacterium | reverse complement strand
CCTTTTATGTGTATTGGGCTTTATCGTTTGCGTCAACGCTTGCTCTTCAAGCTGGTCTCCATTTATTTGCTATTGTTATATATGACCCATTCGTTAATTTTTACCTTGCCGGGGTGGCGGGGTGGATTTTTTCATTCTAGCGGGGCATTGTTGCCCTTTTTATACCTGGCAGGGGTGATGGGGTTGGATGCATCTGTGCGATGGATGTCCCGCCGGAGGCGCAGTTGGAGATTGAGTCAAGCGCGTTTCGTTTTCAACAGCTTCGCCGTAGGCCTGGCGATAGCTTTGAGCGCCTATGCGGCGTTTCAGACGCTGCCTGGTTGGTTATATGTCGACGTGACGTATGAACGTGTCGGGCAATGGTTGGACGCTCACCATATCCCCACTGATGTAGTATGTATGGTCAATAATCCGCCTGGCTTTTACTACCATACAGGCCGATCGTCTGTGGTCGTGCCCAACGGGAATGTGGATATACTCCTGACAGCCGCCGATTACTATGATGTGAAGTACCTCGTATTGGATCGCAACCATCCCACAGATCTCGCCGATTTATATAGAGGGAAAGTGCATCATGCACAGCTCGTACCCCTGGCTGCCTGGGAGGGCGGATCAGGGCGCATTATCCTATATTTTGTGGATTAGCGATTTGTCCTTCTTTTTCATAGTGTGGTATACTTGCGGTAGAGGGGTAGAGGGGTAGAGGGAGGGAGAACACCAGCAATTGGGGGTAACGTATGACAAATCAAATTAGCGTGATCATCGTGGACGATCATCCAGTTTTCCGTCAGGGTTTGCGGAACGTTCTGGACGTGCACGAGGATCTAAAGATTATCGGGTCGGCGACCGACGGGCCGGAGGCGATTGATCTCGTTCAGGACTTAGAGCCGGATGTGGTGTTGATGGACATTAATTTACCGACGCTCAACGGCCTGCAGGCGACGCGCCAGTTGAAATCGATTTGCGGTGACGTGAACGTCATTATGCTCACAGCCTATGACGATGAGGAACAGGTGTACCACGCGATTCGGGCGGGGGCGTCCGCCTATTATTCCAAAGACGTCAGTCCGGAGCGATTGGTCGACGTCATCCGGCACGTCAGCCAGGGGCGATACGTGATCGGCGAGAAAGTCCTGGACGAGGCGGGCATCGGCGATTGGCTGCTGGCCGAATTTCGTCGGTTTGGGGGGGAGATTTTCAGTGCGGACGATCGGTTTTTCGACCCCCTTTCGCCCAGAGAGATGGAGATATTGGAGTTGGTCATCCAGGGGATGAGCAACCGGGAGATCGCCTATAATTTGGGCATCAGCCATCAGACGGTCAAAAATCACATGACGTCTATTTTGAGCAAACTGGGAGTGTCTGATCGGACGCAGGCGGCGGTTTATGCGTTGCGACACGGTTGGGTGCCCCTGCATGGGGAAAAGGGATAAGGAATTGTTTTGTCAGGCGTACCAGCCCTAACCAAAGAATCCTTGTACAGCGAGCGAGAATTTTTCATCAATGGAGCTTATTGGCTCTGGCTTTCCAGATTAGGATCTAATTAGAAGCGGAGCGTTAGGAGTGAAACATGGTTGAATCCAGTGAAAACCATATGGCGTCCTTTCAAGCCTTTTTCGACGAGAGCAGACAGGAGCAGGAGCAGACTCAACGGGAATTAAAAGAGATCGATCTGCTCATTCAGCAGACGACAGGCGAGGTCGACCGTTTGGCGCAGCGCAACACCCAGGCCACCAACCGGTTGCGGCAGATAGAGGCGGCCCTGGATCAAGCGCCCCGCCAGGATATACGGAACGCCTACACGGCTGTTCTGGATACGCAACAACGCCTCTTCACGATGCGGGGTCAGTTGGAGAAGTTGCAGAGCAACCAGCGCAACCTTGAACGGTATCTCGATTTGCTCCATGCCGTCGTCGATATAGCCGCCGAGACCGATCGCACGCAGCGGGAAGCGGAAGCGGAGGCGGAGACGACCCAACCGATGGTCGTGCGCATTATTGAGGCCCAGGAAAAGGAGCGCTTGCGGCTGAGTCGTCAGATGCACGATGGGCCCGCCCAGTCGTTGACCAACCTGATCCTCCAGGCGGAGATTTGCGAAAGGCTCTTCGAGACCGATGCAGACCGGGCGCGATCAGAACTGGCGAGCCTGAGAAATGCGGTCGCCGGGACCTTCCAGACGGTCAAGGGGTTCATCCTGAACCTGCGTCCCATGATGCTGGACGACCTGGGCGTCATCCCGACCCTGAAGCGTTACGTCGATAGTTTTTCCGACAATAATGGGGTCGCCACCCACCTGACGGTGACGGGCAAAGAGCGACGATTGGAATCCCACAAAGAGGTGACGATCTTCCGTTTGATCCAGCAATTGCTCAATAACGCCGTCGAGTATAGCCAGGCGACCAACATTCAGATTAACCTCGACGTGGGTGAGGAGCATGTTCGCGTCTCGGTCGAGGATAACGGCAGTGGATTTGACGCAACCGATCTGTCCGAATCGCCAGAGGCGGAGCAGATGGGGTTGGTGACCATGCGGGAGCGGGTGGATATGCTGGGGGGAGAGATCCATTTCGACAGCGGGCCGGGAAGGGGCGCGCGGGTCAGTTTTGAGCTTCTGGTTTCTCCATAGACTGCTCAATCTGGGTGGAATAGTACTAACTTCCTATTGCAAAAGCGGTTCTTATACACTATAATGTAGTCAAATTCAGAATAGAAGGGAGGTGAAAAGACATGCTGTTTTTACCGCGTGAAGAGGGACAGGGGCTGGTTGAATATGCGTTAATTCTTGTTTTGGTGGCCATTGTGGTGATCGTTATTTTAGCTCTACTAGGACCCGCCATCGCCAACATCTTCAGTAACATTGTGGCTAATGTCTAGTTAGCGTTCATTGCAGTTAATCTAAGTTGCAAACATTGATCAACAGAGCCTCGCTAAGCGAGGCTCTGTTAGTTTAATGAGAAGATACCTATAAAAACTCGCGAAAAATAGTACCATGGTACGCTTGCAATTTGTACGTCGTTTGAGGTATAATGTAATAGAAGGAGGTTGCTCATGAGACTCTTTTCTAAATTTAAGGTTAAAGGGTTGCCTTGGCGACGTGCTGAGCGCGCTCAAGAAAGCGTGGGAATAGGACAGGCGTTGACCGAATTCGCTTTGATGTTGCCTGTATTCCTGCTCATCCTGTTCGTGCTCATTGAGGCGGCTTTCATCATCCAGGGTTATTTAGCCGTTCAGCACGCGGCCCGCGAGGCGGCCCGCTGGGCGGTGACCTATCGGCCTGTGCGCGGCGAACGGATGGATGGGTCGATCTGCAACAATCCGAGCGCTGGAGATGCGGTTGATGATTTCGTCCTGACGAACGCGGGCGACAATTGCGATCCTTACGAGAGCGAGACCGAGTATCGCAACCGCCGCGCGGCGCTCATCAAGGAAATCGCCGTCGAGCGGGCGGCCGGCCTGCGCATAAAATCGGTGGCGTTGACCGATGGGATGTTTGACGCCTTGCAAGCGGATACGCCCGGTTTCTTCGGCGTGCGGGTGTTTGGCGACACCTGGTCGAACAACCGGGTCTCCGACCACCCTGGCTTGCCTGGGCGACGGGTCTACGTGGAAGTCGTCCACAACGTCGAGATCATTGACCCGTTTTTGCAGGTGATCGCGCCCCACGTGCAAGTGCGGGCGGCGGCGAATATGGTCAACGAGGGGGTGCAGATCGGCGCCGAGGGTCAGCCCGGCGACGATGATGACGACCCGAACGATCCGCCCGATCCGCCCGATCCACCAGACCCGCCCGATCCGCCGACGCCAACCTATACGCCGACCCCGCGCCCGACCTCCACGCCGCCTCCCGGCGGTTATCAGATTGATATCCCCTTTGATTACGTGACCAACACACTGCCGCTGGAACGGGGGCACGTGGTGGAGGCCTGGGTGACCGACGATCAGGGGGATCCATTGCCCGATGTGATTGTGAGTTTCTCCACCGACGGCGGCGCTTATCGTTATTCAGGGTTAGAGAGCGCGGAGAATCAATACGCCGAGGATTGGACCGGCGCGGATGGGAGAGCCCAGAGGACGGTCTACGCCAACGACGCGCAAGTAGCCAATCTCAGGGCCTGGATCGATATGGATGGGAATCAGGCCTGGAGCGCCGACGAACCGAGCGATACGGCGGTCAAGGAATGGGTCTGGGCCGATGCGCCCTACATCATGGCCTCCAGTTACGAAGTGTTGCCCCTGGAGGTCATCTCGGTCGATTTATATGACCACAATCCGGGCGATAACTCGCACACCCTCCTGTGGTGCCGTGTCTCCATCACGGGCGGCGTCGAGGCGCAGACCCTGTTTGACGATTCGATCAACGTCGATAGCGGTGGGGATGCGTGGGACCTGGATGTGACGATCCCTGGAGAAAGCGCGGGAACCTATCGCCTGGAGACCCATTCAGCGCCGTCCAGTTGTGGAGATGACGGGACGTTGGTAGCCGCCTCGGCCGAGATACGCGTGCTGCCTCTACCGGCGGACCTTCAGGTGGTCCAGATTTCTTATCCTGATTCGTATGGCGACATCCTGCCGGCTGATACAGAGATTCCCTTCGCCATTGAGGTGGAGAACCTGACCCCCTGGGACGTGGAGGTGGATGGCGATTTGTTTGACATCGACCTGTACGTCGACCCATTGACGGTGCCGCCGGTGCAGGGCCAGATCGGCGATGCGAAGCAGTGGCTTTCGACCCTCGGCGCTTACGAGACCACGGTGGTGACCGTCGTGCTTGAGCTCGCGCCGGGGATACACGAACTGTGGGCCCAGGTCGATACGAGCGATTACGTCCTGGAGCAGGACGAGGATAACAACGTTTTCGGGCCGGTCGAGGTTGAGGTGGATTGCACGGTCGATAGCACCCCCTACGGCGATGATTTCGATGATGACGCCTTCGACGGCAAGTGGCAGACGGCCGAAATTGGATCGAATATCGACAGCGGGGTCACGGAAAGCGGGGATGGCGAACTCCAGCTCCACGGGCGGGGTGAATCGATATGGGGTTCAAGCGATAATTTCTTCTACGTCTACCAGACCGTCTCCGGCGATTTCGACGCCCGGTTGCGCGTCGTATCCCCGCCATCGAACAGTGGCGCTAAGTTGGGACTGATGATCCGGAATAGCACGGATGCAAACAGCCGGCACGTGCTGGCTGCGGCCCGGGATGCGAATGGACGCCGCTTGCAATTCTCCTATCGGGAAACGGATGGCGGCGGCACGAGTTATTCTGGCAACGAACCGAGCGTATCTTCTCCTCCGGTCTGGTTACGCATCGTTCGCAATGGGAGTAACTTCGCCTATTATTATTCCCACGCCGAGGAACCGGAGGCCGGCGATTGGACCAAGCGTGCGACGGGCGCCGAGGTGGATATGGAAGACGCCGTTCTGGTCGGTCTGGCTCACGCGAGTTATGACGATAGCAGCCGGCTCACCAGTCGATCCGACGAGTTCCTGATTTGCCAGGGAGGCGAAGGCGCGCCTCCGCCCGGCTTGAGAGAATGCACGCAATTGATTGAGGCGGGCAGTTTTGAGGGCAACCAGGAAGCAGTTTTCGAGCATTGGGACGCTGGCGAAGAGGCCATCGCTTTCCAACGCACCGGCTTTATGCAGTATGACCGGGCCTTCTCGATGCGCTTGCACGGGTCCTTGGGCGGCGCATTCCCCGATTGCTACACGTTGCATCCCTGGGTCTACCAGACGGTGCGCATCCCGAGCAATATCTACACGATTACCACGATTACGGTGGATGGATATCGAACGGTGGGCGGCAGCAGGTCCGCGTGCAGCGTGTTCAACAGCGTCGATCACGATGATCAATTCTTCGTTCAGATTGAAGATAGCGTGAGCGATCCTTCCTACCGGCTGCATCCAACGTCGGGTGACGAGCCAGAGGATCCATCGACCGATCCCGCGACCCCCACCCCCACGCCGACGGCCCTGCCCTCGCCGACGCCGACCGAGACCCCCACACCCACGCCGACAGATACGCCAACGCCGACGTCCACGCCGACCGAGACCCCTCCGCCAACCCCCACGCCCTCCTGTCGGCGGGACGATTTTGACGACGGCGATCATAGCACATGGTCCGAATACGGCTTCTCGACTGATTCGGGCAGCGTCTCTGAATCGGGCAGCAGTATGTTTGTCGAGGGCGCTGGGATGACGATCTGGACCGAGGACGATTTCTATTACGTCTACCAACCCGCCAGCGATTTCGATGGTTACGACTTTAGCGGCGATTTCCGCGTCGAGTTGGAGGTCACCGCTATCACGGGGTCGGGAGGCGGTTCGCGGAAGACCGGGTTGATGGTTCGCGAGGATATCAGCGCCGCTGATGGGCAGGACAAGCGCGTGGCGATCCTGTACTATCATGAATCGGGGGAGATACAGTTTATCTATCGCACGCAGACGGGAGGCAGTGGGGAGAATAGTGTGGATGACTTCCCGGTCGGATTGCCGGTGCGGGTCGCTATCGATAAGCGGGGCGACGTGTATGTGTTACAATACTCGACCGACGACGGCGTGACCTGGCTCTCGCCGGGCAGCGTCTCCATCGCGATGGGCGACGATCCGCTGGTGGGGATGGGCGTGGCCTCTTACTCATCGTCGCAAATGTTGACCGGTGAATTTGATTACATCGAGATGTGTGAAGCGGCCCCGCTCCCGCCGCCGGCTCCGCCTCCCCCGGCTCCGCCCGCGCCGCAGCCTGGGTGTACACCCATCAATTTCGACGATTACACTCTGACTGCTTATGCGGGAGAGGATCATAACCCGATTATGGTCACAACCGCGTATGACGGCGCGATGCTCTATATGATGGGCAATACCTGGAAGAAGATCGACTACCCCTTCACCGTCAGTGAGAACGCCTACCTGATCTTCGATTTTATGAGCCGCGCGGAGGGCGAGATTCACGGCATCGGTTTTGACGAGGATGACAGCAGCAGCGCGAATCGTACATTTCAGATCTATGGCACCCAAAATTGGGGCATTGATATGCGGGATTATGGCGCCAGCGCGCCTGACTGGAAACGTTACCAAATTCCGGTGGGTGATTATTATAGCACCAACGCATCTTACCTGATTTTCATCAATGACGATGACGCGGATTCAGCCGGCGAGAGCGTCTTCGCCAACCTGCACGTCTGCGACATCGAACCGACGCCTACGCCGACCCCATTGCCCTCTCCCACCCCTTCGCCGACGCCCCAATCTCACGAGAATTGGCGGCGCTTCAGCGCCGACTTCTCTGGCGACGTGGACCTCCAGTCCCTCGCCGGGCAGGACGTCAACATCCGTTTCTTCGGCGCTCACGACGGGGATGAGTACGGCACCTGGTTCTACATCGACGACATCGAATGCAACGTCTGCACCGAGTGGCCGACGCCGGAACCGAATCCCGATATGGCGACGATCGGGGGGACAGTGTGGGGGCCGCACGGCTCGTCGGGCTACCGGTATATGGCGGGCGTGGAAGTCGTCGCCTATCGTCGCGGCGGGACCGTCTACCGGACGAAGAGCATACAGGATGGTTCCTACCACTTTTACAACGTGCCGCCGGGCACTTACTATATCTATTCTCAGGCTTGGATCGAGGGCGCGCTCTATTCCGATTCGGCGACGGTGACCGTCGTGGCCGGCGAGCGGAAAGAAGGCGTCACGCTGTGGTTCAATTAGTTAGATTGCGCATGGTGAAGGGCGAGTGAAATTGAGATCGCAGCGGGATGACAAAGATGGACAGGATCAAAAGCGTTGGGGCCCTGTTCTGGGCTTGACCTTTGCGCTGGCCCTGGCGCTCGCTATCTTGATCGTGTGGCTGTACCGGCCGGCGGAACCCTTTGCGCTACGTCGAGAGTCGGAAGCGGGGGAGATCGTTTTCGAGTTGCCCTCCGGTCTGGCGGAGGGGCTCTCTGCCCGGCAGGCTTATGAATCGGCGGAAGCGGCCGCTTTGGCCTGGCAACCGGATGCCCGCCCGGCGACGGTCTCGGCCCACTGGCGGCCCCGGCAGGGCGGGTGGTCTTCCAAGGTGATATGGACCTTTCAATTTTACTCGCCGTCCAACCGGCGGTTGGTGGTGATCGTCGTCGACAAGGGGCTCACACAATTGTTACAGGAGTCGCTCAGCCCCTATGCGCTCCCCACGTTTGATGTGGAAAGCTGGCGGGTCGATAGCCAGGAGGCGGTGCAAACCTGGTGGAACCATGGGGGCGGCGCCTTTCACACCACCCATTCTGACGTAGACCTGGTCGCCCGATTGCAGGCCGCGGAAGCGGGGGATGGACGACCAGTGTGGCGTGTGACGGGCGTCGCCGGTGGGCAGGTCAAGCAGGTCGACGTTGACGGCGTCACAGGGGAACGGCTTGACGTGGATGCGTCGAATGACGATGAGTGAGAGCGCGAAAAATGAGAAGTGGAGGAGGGGATATGGGGACAGAAAATAGAAAAAACGGGCAAAGTATGGTGGAGTTGGCTTTGGTCTTGCCCTTTCTCATCCTGCTTTTGGTCGCTACGGTGGAGGCGGGCTTTGCGTTTCGCGACTACTTGATGTTGCAATCGGCGAACCGAGAGGGCAGCCGGTGGGCGGTTCGCACAGCGCCCGGGCGAGAGAATATGGATTATTTTCACAATGACGTAGTGCCGGAGATATTCGACCGGGTGCTTGATGCGGCCGACGAGGGGGGCTTGCGGACTGCGGATTTGAAGATTATCGTCACGCACGTTTACGTCGATGAGGATGGGGGCGCCTCCTACACGTCATTCGGCTATCCGCCCGGTTTTGATACGTCTAATGCGCGCCTGGACCTGCTGACGATTGCTCAGGATAACGCCGTGAGAGCCGCTAACATCAATACAGCCAGAGAGGCCAGCGGATTCGCGACCCTGGCTAATGAACTGGTCCTGGTTGAGGTTTTCTACAGACACGAGACGGTGTGGGGCTTTGAACGGTTTGACGTTGGTCCCTTGGGGGGCGATTGGATTATGTATGCCCATTCGTCGATGCGCCTGGTTGGCACCGGTCGAGTGGAGTGACGGGATTTTTGGTCTGCGCATCGCCCATAGGGGCGTGCAGCGACCTTATCGGGGAGGTGTAGGATGATGATCAAGCGAGGAATCGATCATATATTTGCGAGAGGCGAAAGAAGCGCCGGTCCACCAACACGCCGGGAACGTGGGCAGGCTCTGGTGATCGTTGCCTTTGGCATCTTTGCGTTGTTGATCCTGGTCGGCCTGGCGGTCGATCTGGGATTGTATTACATTGAGCGCGTGCGTATCACCCGCGCGGTGGATGCGGCGGCGCTCGGATCGGCGTATGAGCTTCCCTTGGAGAACGCCGCGCATACGCAGGCCGAAATCCTTCTGTCGCAGAATGGTTATGATCCGTGGGGCGATGGCACTCGTTACCTGGTTAACGGCGCGCCTGTGAGCGAACCGGTCGGGGAGCATCGAACAACGGTTTATGTGGATACGATGCGATATCGCGAACCGAGCACCACCACCGTCAATTCCGCCTATAAGATCCAGGTGCAGGTCCGGCAGAAGGTGCCCGTGATCTTTATGCGTTTCGCGGGTTTCGATGTCGTGGAATGTTTTGCGTCGGCCGTGGCTGAAAATATCAACGACCTGGACATCGTCCTCGTCTTCGATAAGTCTGGCTCGATGGAGTTTGACACCCTGTGTTATGGGTGCTGGGAACCGAATGGCGACCTGCATCCGTTGCCCTGGGATGGGCCGGCCGACGGCGATCCGGAACATTGCGACCCCATAGCGGCTTACAACGACGGTTCCCACGATTATTATTTCATCGAGGCCGAGGAATACGATTACAGCAGCAATCCCTACGAGCGGGAGACGTACAACAAGGGCTATACCTACTGGGTGCTCCAGCGCAGCCCCAATTCCGCTTCCTCCCGGGATGGCCGCGGGGCCTACATTATGCACCTGCCCTATCCGGATATGGAGAAAGGGAATGGCGGAAGCGGGGTGACCTGTCGTTACGAGGAGATCGATCCGAACGGCGATGGATACGTCGAATACGACACCGGAGAAGGGAAATGCTGGTCCGGCGCGCCCGGCGGCCCTTACGACGCCCCGTGGGTCAGTTACCATTTCTCCCCCGTTTCGGACGGCGATTATTACGTCTGGGCGCGGGGGCAGTCGATGAGAGAATGGCCCCGGTCTGATTGGCCGATAGAGGATAATTTAGACCGGCGCCTGTTTTGGGGCGTCGACATCGTGGGCGACGGGCTGCCTGTCCAGTTGGGGTGGGGCGCGTCGGGGAGTTGCAACCTGATGGGATGTGAGGAAGACTTCACGCGAGGAACCGATTACGGCGGCGCTAAGGGTAATTGGCAGTGGCGGCGCTTGAATGACGTCGCCTATTATATGGAATCGAGCAAACAGTACTACCTGGTTTTCTGGGGCGGCGGCGCGCATTTCGCCCTCGACCGGATCGCCATTACGACGAACCCCGACAGCGAGATACCGTCCCCATTGCTTGGGGATGGCGGCGTGCAGGTCTGGGCGAACGGGCGGGCCGGCAATGCCTGCGATCCATGTGACGCTCGCTTCGCCGGGTATCCAGAGGATCATTACAACCGGCCGCACGACTTTGACCCATCGGAGTTGGTGAATCAATACCCTGTTTGCAATGCGATGGATCGACGGTTGGACGACATCTACGACGACGAGCAGCCGATCCGCGCGTCGACCAACGCCGGCAGACTGTTCGTGCACGAGCTGATCAATCCATTACATGATCAGATTGGATACGTGACCTATAGCAACGGCGCGGATATCGAGAGTGAGTTACAGTGCTTGCGGCGTCTGGGGAGCGATGATTGCGACGCCCAAGAACTCGAGGAAACGGTTGTCGCCGCGCTGGACGCCACGCAAGCAGGGGGCGGCACCAACATCGCCGGTGGGATGATAAAAGGTCTTGAGGCGTTGAGCACTGACTCACAAGTGGCATGTGAGGATGGGACAGGCCACTGCGGCCGGCCCGGCGCCACCCACGTGATGATCGTGATGACTGACGGGCGGGCCAATGCGACGCCGAACAGCGCGTGTCATTCCGATTCAAATCGCCAGTGGGTTTACCCGGACGGTACGCAGGGCAGCAATGCCCAGGATTGTGTCATCTATTACGCCTACGAAGCGCGAGATCGAAACGTGATCGTCTATACCATCACCCTCGGCGGTGCGGCCGATTTCGAGTTGATGCAGGAGGTGGCTGACCTGACCGGCGGTGTGCATCGCAACGCCGACCGGCCTGAACAGCTCCCAGCTATCTTCGAAGAGTTGTATGAACTGATGTACCTGCGCCTGGTCGAGTAAGCGGGCTGCTGATTACCCGATAGTTGACAACCCTCCCGCTAGATGTAGGGGTGGGACGACATGCAAGCCCAGATATGTAGGTCGGTTTTCCATAACCGACACGTTTCCAACAGAGTCAGCTAGAGCGGGCTAAGGCGCATACTATCACGATTTACTGAGCCTGTGCGACGGTATGTTTGAGAGCGGACTTTGTCCGCTCTCAATAGTTTAGAGCCCCCGTCATCTAAACAGCACAGATTCGGGTAGGCCAATTCTCTATCGTTGATTGTGGGGGCGACTGCTTGACAATTTTATTGTAAGCCGGTATCATTTAAATACTGGTTTAGCACAATGAGGAGGAGATCACATGCGCGGCAACCGGTTATTTATCATTATAGGCGTCGTTCTGTTGTTGATTGCTCTGGGAGGTATTGCCTTTTACTTGATGCAACAAAGAGGCCCACAACAGCCGACTGCTGAATTGGAAGGAGAGGGAACCTCAATTCCCGAAATACCTCAGATTGAGATCGTTGTGGCCGCGCAAGACCTCTCGCGGGGTATGGAGCTTACCGCAGAGATGACAGAAGGGGCGGCGCCGGCGGTCCAATTGAAGCCCTGGCCTGAAGATTCCATGCCCGACGGAGCGATCACCGATTTGGAAGATATCTATGACCGGACGGTGCATTCGGACGTTCCTCGTGGGATGCCAATCTTGTTGAGTATGTTAAGAGAAGGGCCGTCTGGCTCGGTTGCGTCCTTACAAATCCCGGAGGAAAAAGTCGGTTATGTGCTGCCGGTGACCCGCTATTCAAGCGTGGCTTGGGCGTTGCAGCCGGGTGATTCGGTGGATGTGATTATCTCCTTTTTGCTTGTGGACGTTGATGAGGAGTTTCAGTCGATTGAGCCGAATCAAGCCCAATGCTTTTCCCCCGCCGAAGACCCGGCCTGCGCCGGTATGAGCGGGCCGATGGGGCGCTTGGAAGTGTTGCCAAATGGCTGGTTGGTCAATTTGAAGCCGAGTGAATCCCAACGTCCTAGGTTGGTCAGCCAGGTGACGGTGCAAAACGCCACCGTGCTCCGGGTGGGCGATTGGCCCATTGTGGGGGGCGAGGAAACCGTTCCTTCACGGGGTGAGGCGGTTATGGAAGAAGTAGACGGAGAAGCACAAACTGATGTCGAAGATACACCCTCGGCGGAAATGACGACGCGCCCGTCGGTGGCGCCTCTGACGTTGGCTGTCACGCGAGAGGAAGCGATGATCTTGGATTACGCGCAGTTGGCGAAGGCGCACATCACGCTCGTCTTGCGCGGCCTGGATGATGATGGGACCACTTCCATGACGACGCCGGTCACCCTGCAATACCTGATGGACACTTACGGGATTGAGATGCCAGCCAAATTGCCCTATGGCCTTGATCCCAGGATAACCAACGTGCAGGGACGAACGATTTCTCCAGCCGCTACTGAAGGAACCACTGTTGAGGAATAAAAACGACGATTTTACTTTGCTTAATGGGTCTTCAGGATTTCGCATGGCCCATCATAGACCCTAAAGGTTTTTGCGCTGGTTTTGATGGAAAAAGGTCATTGTTTAAGGCAAAAACGTTGTTTGCGCGGCCTTGAGCAAAACCTTTAGGGTC
>DAOTUC010000145.1:0-3026 GCA_034437315.1 Anaerolineae bacterium | reverse complement strand
CTGGGTCATCCGTCCCCCATTTTCCACCAGCGCCACGCTGATGTAATCGGATGCCGCCACGTCACGGGCTAATGAGATCACCTGGGTCAATACCTCGTCCAGGTCGAGAGAGGCAGTCACAGCCTGCGCAGCTTGTCCCAGAGCGGTCAACTGCGCCATCCTGTGCTTCAGCGCTTGCTCCGCGCGTTTGCGCTCGGTGATGTCTATATTGAACTCGGCAACCATCCATTCGCCTTCCGCATTCTGGAACGGAATGGTATGGACCTCAATGTTCCGGTTCTCTTTGGGCAAGAACTCCTCGGAGACGACGATCTCTTCGGTTTCCAGGGCCATGGGCACGCCACATCCTGGGCAGGGTGCGTCAAGCCCCATGAAGTATTCGTAACACTTGCGTCCCTCCGGATCGCCGTAGATTTTCTGCCAGGCTGAATCGACATAATGGAGGTTGAAATCGGTGTCCAAGATGTCAAAGTGCGTGCGGGTAGCCTCCATAATAAAATTCAAGCGCTTACGTTCTTCGGCAAGTCTTTCCTCCGCTTGTTTGCGCTCGGTGATGTCGCGGGTGACCCCCTGGATGCCCGTAATCGCGCCATGCGTATCCCGAATGAAGGATAAATGAATCGATATCCAGATCGTTTCTCCAGTGTGTATGTAATGCTCGACCTCGAGAATGCGAGACCTGTTTTTGTCAACCCCCGGTTCGTTCTCTCTTTGAATCTCTTCGTTGAAAGCCTGCAGAAACAGGGCGATGGAAGAAGGAGGGTGCTTTTCTTCTGGGGTTCTTTCGAGGTATTTTTCGACTGTATCGCCTGTCAATCGTTGAATGGATGGACTGACGTAGGTGATGTTGAAATCCAGGTCGGCTGTCCAAACCACATCCGTGATGTTCTCCGTCAAGCGACGGTGCTTTTCCTCGCTTTCTCGCAGCGCCTGTTCCGCGCGCTTGCGCTCGGTGATATCCTGGACTATGCCGATGGAACGGAAAATTTCTCCTGACTCATTCCGTTCGTGGACGCACTTTTCGTAAACGTGACGTGTTTCGCCGCTTTGCCTGTGTACAATCCGGTGTTCAATGTCGTAACCGTCTTCTCCCTCTCGCAGCGATCTGCTATAGACGGCGTCCACCGCGGCCCGGTCCTCTGGGTGGACAGCGTCGAGAAAGGCCTCGTAGGTGACAGTGAATTCCTGTGGCTCTAACCCAAAGATGCGATAGGTCTCATCAGACCACGTCAAACGGTCGGTCGCCACATCCAGCATCCAACTGCCGACGTGAGCGATCTGCTGGGAGTGGGCCAACAACATCTCACTCTCCCGCAATTTCGCTTCCATCCGGTGCTTGTAGAGCGCCGTCTCGATCGTAACGAGCAGCTCTTGATCTCGCAGCGGCTTGGAGAGAAAGCCAGCGGGTTGGGTGTGTTTGACCATCTCTGTAATCATCTGTTCTGGATGGGCCGAGAGATAGACGATGGGTGTGTCGAAGCGCTCCCGAATCCGGGCCGCCGTCTCGATCCCGTCCAGTTCGCCCGCCAATTTGATGTCCACCAATATCAGGTCGGGCCGTTTTTCCCATACCTCTTGGATCGCATCCTCTCCCCGGGACGCTATCCCAACGACGTCGTAATTCTGGTGGATCAACAAACGTTTAAGCTGTATAGCGATGATAGTCTCATCCTCGACGATGAAGATGCGGGGCGGGTCAGTACTCGTTTCTTTATCTACCATCTCGTTTTCTCCTGCATAAGCTCGCTTTACCAGGCTATGATGACCGCGTCATTGAACTATACATGTTTGTCGCTTGATTGTCAAACACCGCTTTCGCCAGACCTGCGCTGGTGCAGATGAGCAAACTGCGCCGACAGCATCGCCGCTCGGGTGATAGGCAAAACAAAGAACCTGGTTTCTTTCCGAGACCAGGTTCTTTTCTGTCGAGCCGCCAAAAATCCACTGATAGCGTCCGATAATTCAACTTATCATACGCTATTTTCTGCGCGCAATAGCGCCGCAGGGAAGCCGTGTTCGATGCGGTCCATCAACCAGTCGCGGATCAGGGGGTTCAGGGAGCGCTGGAAGGTGTGAACGTAGGGCAGATAATCGGCTTAGACGTTGGCGAGGATGTCGAAGGGGTTCATAAGTCTGCTCTTGGGGTATTTATGGGGTTATCGGGAGCGTCAATCCTTCCGCATGCAGCAGTATTTGTACTTCTTTCCGCTGCCACAGGGACAAGGATCGTTGCGCCCAACGCGCTTTGTCCTTGAGACAGGCTGTGGATCGGGTAATATCTCGCTCTCTTCCTTTATTATCTCTTGCAGCTTGTCGTAGAGGGGGTGAGTCGGATCGGAAGCCGCTCGTTTGGTCAGGGCGTAGTGCCGTTCCAACCGGGCCACGTAGCGCGGATCGCTCAGCACAATTTTCGTCACAAGCTCAAGCAAAACCTCGGCGTACTCACTCTGTGGGTTCAGTGTATCAAGGAATGGCCCCTGCATGTCCGCTGCCCAACCGCTCTTGTCATCCCGATCAAAGCCATAACTGATAGAGGCCAAGAAATGATTGATTTGCTCTCCTTCCACAACGTTGAGCATTACTCGCCGACAATCACAATCTGGATCGGGGCAGTAGAATTCCACTATGCTATAGTCGCCCGGCGGCACTCCCTCATATGGAGCGAGTAGATGTATCACTCTCGTCTCTTCAATTGCTAACTCGGGTTCAACGGAAAAAAACGGAATCAATGACATATTTTTCTCCTCGGGAATTGGATGTCTGGGGAAAAGCGTTCCATCGCTCAGCGAATAGCTCCTTTGTTACACAATTGCATCTCGTTTGTATAAATATTATAACATAGAAAACTCACGCCGGAAACAACACCGTCACAAAGCTGCAAGCCCTCGTTGTTCTGTTTTTGGGGTCTTCAGGATTTCGCATGGCCCATCATAGACCCTAAAGGTTTTTGCGCTGGTTTTGATGGAAAAAGGTCATTGTTTAAGGCAAAAACGTTGTTTGCGCGGCCTTGAGCAAAACCTTTAGGG
>DAOTUC010000144.1:0-7434 GCA_034437315.1 Anaerolineae bacterium | reverse complement strand
CATCATAGACCCTAAAGGTTTTTGCGCTGGTTTTGATGGAAAAAGGTCATTGTTTAAGGCAAAAACGTTGTTTGCGCGGCCTTGAGCAAAACCTTTAGGGTCTCGCCATGCGAAATCCCAGAGAACCATAGTTTCTAAATTGCCATTCATCCCTTTTTGTGTTAAACTCAAGTCATTGGGCGCTATGAGGAGTCGAGCTGTAACCGTATCGAAACAGCCGCAAGGGTCTTTTATGCGCTCAGTCGACATATTTTTAAGAATTCGGGCAATAGGCCAAAGCAAATTGATCAAGGGGGGACAGGCGTGAAAAATCAAGAAAAACAAGCGGACGCCAGAATAGCGGTAATCCTTGAAAGTATGGAAGCATTGCAACAATCGCTGGCGGATTCAACCGATCTCTCCTCTAAAGACGTGAAAGACGTGATTGAGCAAATCGATCAATGGCGGGGTCAACTGACCAGCGTGAACGAGGGCCTGCGCTGGCAAAGCAACGAGGAGAAGGAATCTTTCGTCACCTACGTGGCTCACGAGTTGCGCACGCCGATGACGTCCATCCGGGGTTATGGGGATATGCTGATCAAAGGCGTCACCGGTCCATTGACGTCGGCCCAGGCCGATTTTGTCAAAACCATCGTCAGAAACGTCGAGCGGATGCAATTATTGATCACCGATCTACAGGATATCACCCGCATCGAGACGGATCAGTTACACCTCGAGACCAAGCCCACTCATCTGACCGACGCCTTGCAGAACGCCCAGGAAACGATGCAGAGCCTCATCGAAGAGCGAGAGCAAATCGTGAAAGTGGACATTGTCGACGGTCTCCCCCGCGTCGTCGGCTCGCTGCCCCGGTTGGAACACATCTTCACCGAATTGCTCCGCAACGCCAACAAGTACACGCCAGAAGGCGGGCAAATCCACGTGCGCCTGTGGCGGGAGGGGGATTACGTCCACGCCTCCGTGGCGGACAATGGTTACGGCATCTCGCCGGAAGATCAGGCCAGATTATTCACCAAATTCTTCCGTTCCGAGAATCCGGCGATCCGGGAAAAAAGCGGCACCGGGCTGGGGCTATGCGTGATCAAGGCGTTGGTCGAGCGCCACGGGGGAGAACTCAAGATCGAAAGCCAACTTGGCGAAGGAACGAATATCACCTTCACTCTACCCGTCGCCCCGAAGACGGAAAGCGCTGACGCCGGTTAGCTGCGTCACGCCTCGGGAACCGCCTTCAATCTCACCGTTTCTCCCTGCTCGACCCGCCGGAAGACGGTCGCGTCATCTAATGTGCACCCCACGACGTTGACCGGGCTGGCGGCCTGTGGTTTTTCCCCTGCGCTCATCGGCGTCGGGCCGAAGAAGATGCAAAACGCGCTCCCCACCGGCCAATAACCCAGCTCGCCTACCTCGACTTCGGCGCGAGCGCCGGCGCTTAATTCTGCCTGAACCGGGATCTCGAAATAGATCTCGTCGCCCCACGTGTTGGCGCGCCCGTCGATGGGCAACGCCTCCCAAATCGCCCGCGCCGTGGGGCTGTCGTTCAATTCGGCTTCCGCCGTCACGTCGCCGGCGCTGATGATGATTCGATCGCTCATCCGTTAACGCCTCCAGTACCACCGAGCCAGCAGGATGCTGGCGCTCCGCCTTACCCACACGCGATCAGTTCGCGCGGCGTCACCGTTAAAATCTCGACGCCGTCTTCTTGCACGAGCACCGTATCCTCTACCTTGACCATTGCGCCCGACGCCATATCCAACGCCGGGGCGCTGACCTCAATCTCGATCGCCAGTGTCATACCCGGCTCCAGGCGCGTCTCCTCCCGGGGCCACAACACCGGCGGTTCGTCCAATTCGAGCCCCAGGCCGTGGCCGACGAAGCCCGGCAGGACCAGGCTGCCCGGCGCAAAGTGAGAGGGCCAGCCTTGCATCACCGCCGCCTCGGCCCTTTCGTAGACCTCTGCGACGCTCACGCCGGGTCGCAGCGCATCGAAGACCGCGTCCTCGGCGGCGCGCGCGACGGCGAAGAGCGCCTGTTGCTCGGCAGTCGCTTCTCCCACGACGAAGGTGCGCGACTCATCGGCGGTGTACCCTCCGTAAGTCGAGCCGATGTCCACTACGACCAGGTCCCCCGCTTTTAACTTGCGGCGAGACGGGCCGTAGGGCATCGCCGGCCCCAGGCCCACGCCGGTCACGACCAGCCCGTGCCCACCCCGCACGCGCAGATGCTCGCCGCTCATCAGCAGCACGCCGCCGCCCCTGGCCTCCGGATAGCGCAGCGGTTGGAAGCCATCGTGTCCGGCCCGCCGTATTGCGGCCTCCACCTCGGCCGCCATGGCCAACTCGCTGACGCCTGGCGCGACGGTCTCCATAGCCGCCTGCTGACCCGCGTCGGCCACAGCCGCCGCTTGCCGGGTGAGCGCGATCTCCGTCTCGTCCTTGATCGCCCGTTGGGTCAGAACCACCGGCGTCACGTCGACGAACGTCCATGTCGGGAAGGTATCCCGCAAGCGACGGTACAACGTCGCCGGCGCCAGATCCAACTCGACGCCCATCACGCCGCTGCTCAAGCCGAAGGCCTCGACCGCAGACGCCAGGCTGCGGAATCCTTTCATCGCTTCGATCAGATCGACCGTAGCCTCTTGCCGGGCATAGGGCAGCCCCCGGCGCACCAGGAGAATCGCCTCCTCGGTCGTCGATGCGACGAGCAGGACGGCCGGTCGCGCGACGCCGGCGTAATACAGGATGTCCCGGTGATGAAATAGAGCCACGAGGTCGATGCTCGCTCGCCGTGCACGCGCGCATAGGTCTATCAATCGTTTATTCATATCAGCGCTATCCTCCAAGAATGATTTGGGTGTATTTCATTTCATTTGGGGCCACGTTCGTAGTAGGCGATTTATCGCCGTAAAAGCGCGCGTACTACAAACAGCACTCAAAGCATTTGAAACACACCCAAATGATTTCAATCCAGCTACCAGATTTCTAAATCCAATCCCTGTGAATGCGTGTCGACTCAATCATCTTATGGGTAGGAGGCCAACCCCCGTTGGCCGTTTCTGTGCTAAAACCGTCCAACAGGGGTTGGACTCCTACCCAGGAATATATTTCATTCACGGGTATTGTTTCTAAATCTCTCGCAAATTTCGATTACACCTCGACTGTCTTCCAGCCGCCGCGCACGTAAAGGAAAAACATGATCAGCGCCCGCATCGTCCAATCGGTGGTCGTAGCCAGCCACACGCCCTTTAATCCGGCCCCCAGCAGGATGGCGAAGAGATAGGTCGTTGGCACGCGGAAAAATAGCGTGCCGGCCAACGTGACGATCATCGGCGTGCGGGTATCGCCCGCCCCGCGCAG
The DNA here is from genome assembly GCA_034437315.1 of Anaerolineae bacterium. Taxonomy (GTDB): domain Bacteria; phylum Chloroflexota; class Anaerolineae; order B4-G1; family B4-G1; genus DSAR01. The sequence continues at coordinate 4,081 of DAOTUC010000144.1, read as the reverse complement.
GCAACCAGCGATAATCATCACTGAGCACAGCCCGATCAATTCCAGGGCCGCGATGCGAATCGCCATCGTCGAGAGCGCCGCCAGTTCAGCATCCTGAACGCCGAAGAGTTGCACGATGGCCGGCCCGAATAAGGCGAACGCCCCGCCGAGCAGGCCCATCGCCCCATTGCCCATCAAGAGCGTGCGGCGAATGCCCACTTCGGCCACATCTGCCTTCTCCGCGCCCAACGCTTGCCCGACCAGGGCCGCGGCCGCCGTCGCCAAGCCCCAACCGGGCATGTAGGCCAGCGATTCGATCCGCAACGCCAACTGGTGGGCGGCCAAAGCCACTGTGCCCAGGGAGGTCACGATGCGGATGAACAACATGTAGCCCAGACGAGAAATCAGCGTCTCGCCCACGTTGGGCAGCGAGATGCGCACGATGCGCCAGATCAACGACCAATCCCAGCGCCGCAGGTGAACCAGGCGCAGATGGAGCGGCGTTCGGGCGGAAAAAAGGACGCCTATGGCGATCGCGCCGCCGACGGCGCGGGCGATACTGGTCGACAGGGCGGCGCCCACCAACTCCAGGCGGGGAATCGGCCCGGCGCCGAAGATCAACCCGTAGGCCAGCGCCACGTTGCACAGGTTCATAACGCCGGTGATAATCATCGGTTTCTGGGTGTCGCCGGTCGCCCGCATCATGCTGTTGGCGATGACGAGCACGAAGCTCACCGGCGACGTCGCCAATAGGATGCGGACGTAGATGGTTCCCAGGCCCACCACATCCGGTTCGGCGCCCATTGACCGGAGGAAGAGGGTCGAGATCGGCATCAGCAAACCCATCAACAGGAAGGCGGCCAGTAGGCTCAACAGGATCGCCTGCCCGGAGACTGTGCGCGCCTCCTCAAAGTCTCGCCCGCCCCAGAAGCGGGAGACCATCGCCGACGCGCTGATCGACAGGGCTTGAAACAGGCCATCGGCCGCCCACATCAGGGCGCCGCTCAGGCCCACCGCCGCCAGCGCCGCCGGGTCGTTCAGCCAACCGATGAAGGCCACGTCGACGAGATAGACCAACGTGGTCAACACACTCTCTATCACCGATGGGGCGGAGAGTTTGACTATCGTCCGGGTCAGTCGTTCGAGACGCAGGTCGATGGTCTCAAGCCGTTCAGCAGCTACGCTCACGTGACGTCTCCCTCTGTTCCAGGCGCTCAACCACCCGCGATGAGATGAATCACGCGCACGTCAGCCCCATCCGGTATGGTGTACGTGTCGTAATCCTCTTCGGGGACGAGCGCGCTGTCCACTTTGACGATGATGTGGGGGTAGGTGTAGCGGAATTGTTCCAGAAGATCGGAGACGGTCATCCCCTCCCGCCACGCGATTTCGTCTCGATTGTTTACCCGAATCATGCACCCGCTCCGACTGCCCAAAAATCCTCCCGCAAACGCCGATGACAGCGCTCGCGGGAGGATGTGTTTGGATAAAATAAGCGTAATTTGCCCGAGGTGACGTTAAAGGTGTTTCTTCACCACAGCGAGGACGTCGGGATAGTCGATGCCCAGCGACTTTAGCTTCTCGACCGTGGGCGCGCCGTTGTTGTTCCATCCTCGGCGCTCGTAGACGGCGTCAATCAGCTTCTCGTAGCGACCCATCCGGTACTGGCGATGGGCTTTCATCTTTTCTTCGATGCTCATCTCCTCCGGGTTCAAATCGAGCCACTCGCGAAGCTGCTTGTCGTACCGCTCGGCGCGCGATTCGTACTCTTCCTCGGTCACCGGGCCGGCCGAGCGGTAGGGAATCGCGTCGTGCTCGCGCAGGCCGTAGCCCAGGCGGATGTTGAACACGCGCTGGAGATTGTAGACCCGTTCCGACATATCGACCAGATCCTGGTTGGTCACTTCCTTGCCGGTGACGGCGCTGTAGACGTCGACGTAGTTCTGGACGTGCTGGGGGAATTTGGCCGGTTCCTCGGCCTCGGCGTTCTGGGGGGCCACCACGTCATTCCACGGTAGTTTGCAGAAGCCGCAGAGGCCGAACCAGGTGCGGAACATGGGGAAGTAGTGCAGCGCCTCTGCCTTATCCTCGAAGGTGGGGATTTGGTTGTTGACCATGTCCATAAAGATCAGCCAGGCCTCGTCGTGCTGTGGGCCTTTGTTGGTCAGGCCATATCCGCCCTGCTGGGCCAATGATTCCTTCGTCAGGTATTCCGAATATTCCAGCCCCTTGGCCTCCATCCCAATATCCTGCACGAAATCAGGATCGGCGCCGAAATGCTCGACGAAGTGCTTTTTCATCTGGCGGATGCCCTTGCCGAAGATCAGGCCAAAGCCCTCGCCCCGCGCCATCTGGTGTAGGACCTCCAACGCGGCCTCACCGTTGCCGAAGGTCAGTTCCAGGCTGCCGGTCTCTTCCTTGCTGATCACGCCTGCTTCGTAACACTCCATCGCGAACGCCATGCCGGTGCCGAAGGAGATGGTGTCGATGCCGTAGGTGTCGCAGTAGAAATTGATCTCCAGGATGACCCAAGGCTCGAAAATGCCGCAGTTCGACCCGACGCCAGCGATGGTCTCGTATTCTGGGCCATCAACGATCACCGATTGCCCCTTGTATGGGCCGGTGCGCACCTCGTATTCGTCCACCGCGTGGGCGCAGGCCATCGTACAACCGTACCAGCAGCCATCCGGTAGACCCTGGGTGTAACGGTCGATCCAGACCTCGCCGTTGATCTTGGGGGTTTCTGGATGGGAACCGAATTTGTAATTCATCACGGGGAGCAGGTCATAATCGTCCATAATCTGCACCAGGTAGGATGTGCCTCCTTTGCGCATCTGATTCTGCGACGAGTCGAACTTGGCGATCTCCCGATGCATCCGTGCGCCGGTCTCGATCAGACGGCCCAGGTCATCCGGGGCGTTCGAGTCCCCCTTGACTGGGAAGGAGCGAACGATCAGGGCCTTGACCCGCTTGTCGCGGAAGACGGCGCCGATCCCGCCGCGCCCGGCCTGCTTGTAGCGCAGGTCCTCACGTTTGCGGTCGTACAGGCTGAAGTTGAGGCAGCCCATGTAGGCATGTTCGGCCGCCGTCCCGGTGGTGACAAAAGATAGCCAGTGCTTATCCTTCTCATCCTCGGCGAAGTGATCCATCAACCATTGGCCCAGGAGATGTGTGTCGGTCGGGGCGTCTTCGGGCGCTTCCAGGATGCGCACTTTGCCGGCCGGGCCATCAATGAAGACGAAGACGTCCTTTTCCGCTTTGCCCTGCACCTCAATGGCGTCCCAGCCGGCGAATTTGAGGTAGGGGCCGAAATGCCCGCCGACGTTACTGTCGATGGGGACGTGGGTCAGCGGGGAGATAGCGGCGGCGATCGATTTGCCGGAGCCGGGATACTGGGTGATACCGCCGCACGGCCCGGTGGAGATGACGACCTCATTCTCCGGATCGTCCCACTGGGTATCATCCTCGACGCCCTGCCAGAGCAGCCACAGGTCGAAACCGCGCCCACCGGTGAACTTTTCCTTCATCTCCTCGGTGACCGGCTTGGCGGCGATATCGTTATCTGATACGTTGACGTACAGTGTCTGACCGGCGTATCCGCGCTCAATGGTCGGCGCGTCGTACGTGAATTCGGCCAGAACGGGATCTTTCATCTGTTTTTCACTCATTTGATCCTCCTGTCTCGCTATTCTGCCTTGAACGCCGGCAGCGGTTCATCGACCTCGACAATCGCCAATGCGCCGGCGGGACACTCATCCGCGCACTTCCCGCAGACGATGCACTTGAACGGTTCTGTCTGATCCTCGTGGGTGTACATCACCAGGTACGGGCAGAATCCTACACACGAGAGACAGCCCACGCATAATTTCTCCCGCAAACGAACAATGCCCCGCTTATCCCGATAAAGGGCCTCGGTGGGGCAAACGTCGATGCACGCGCCGCACTGATTGCAGAAGGTGGCGTAGAACCCGCCTTCCGCGCTCTCGTGGATGCGCGTCCTGGACTTTTCCGCGTCGACGACCTTGAACCAGGTTTCGGAGCAAACCTCCTCACAGGTACGACAGCCGATGCAGATTTCTTGATCGTGAGATAGGACTTTCAT
>DAOTUC010000143.1:0-10581 GCA_034437315.1 Anaerolineae bacterium | reverse complement strand
CAATCGTCATTAGAATTCGGAAGTCTCAAAAGGCGCATTGAACAGCCGATTTTGACGTGATAGTCAATCAACTTTGCCTCTGAGATACTCGACGGAAGACTTCCGAATTCTTAAGTGGAAAACTCCAGTTTTACCTTTCATATCGCATAAAGATGTTTCGATATGCGGTCGATTTCTGCAATAATTCCTCGTGGTCGCCCACCGCCGCCACCCGCCCCTTGCGCATCACGACGATTAGATCGGCCCACCGAATTTGTGAGAGTCGGTGGGTGATGAGGAACGTGGTTCGCCCGGCGGCGGCCCGTTCGATGGCTTGCTGGATTTTATCCTCGGTCTCGCTGTCGATGGCGCTGGTCGCGTCGTCCAGGATCAAGATGGGCGGGCGGGTGAGAAAGGCGCGGGCCAACGCCAGGCGCTGCCGCTGCCCGCCCGAAAGGGTCACCCCCCGCTCGCCGATGACGGTCTCGTAACCGTCCTTGAAATCTTGGATGAAGTCGTGCGCCTGGGCCGCCCGCGCCGCCGCCTCGATCTCTTCCCGGGACGTGTCCGGGCGGCCAAAGGCGATGTTTTCGGCGATGGTGCGCGAAAAGAGGAACAGGTCCTGTTCGATGATGGAAATCTGGCGGCGCAGGGCCTCCAGGTGCCAATCCCGCACGTCCACACCGTCGACCAGGACCCGCCCCCGATCCACGTCGTAGGTGCGGTTGATCAACTTGACGAGCGTGCTCTTGCCCGAACCGGTCTGCCCGACGATGGCGACTGTTTGTCCAGGGGCGACTTGCAGGCTGACGTTCTCCAGGGCGGTTTCGCGGCCCGTTTCCTGGTCGCCCTCGTCGCATTGTTCTTGCGGCGCCTGGTAACAGAAGGCGACGTCCTCAAAGGTGACCTTTCCCTGCATAGGCGCGTCGTGGCCCTCGACGTTTTGATCTAATTCGGTCCGGGCGTTGATCAGTTCCAGGATGCGGCGCGCGCTCGCCATGCCCGACGATACGCGAGTGTAGGCGAACTGGGCGGCGAAGGTGGGAAATTGAAACATCTGCAGGATGCCGTTGAAGGCGGCGACGTCGCCCACGCCGATGGCGCCCGCGCGCAGGAGCAGCAGACTGTGCAAAATACCGGTCGCCTGGAGAATGCCCATCAGCAACAATGGGATGAAGCGGGCCTCTATCCCGGCCTGGGTCAGATAAGCGTCGCGCCACGAGACGATGGCCTGCCAGAAGCTCTTGACCTCGTGCTGCTCCTGGGCCGCGCCTTTGACCGTCTCGATACCCTCAATGGCCTCCGCCAGCCGGGTGTTCATCTGCCCAAACTCCTGGCGCACCTCCTCGGTAGCCGGACGGAGTTCGCGCAGATAAAGCCAGACGGTGAAGACGTAAATCACCAGGTAGCCCAGCGGAATGATGAAGAGCTGGGGGTGAATGGTAGGGGCGAAGTAGAGGGGCATCAGGAGAAACATAGCCGAACCAACGACCAGGTTGATGCCGGGGTTGAACATCAGGTTGATCTCCCGCACGTCGTTGGTGGCGCGGGCCATCAGATCGCCGGTGGACTGCATATCGTGGAATGACGTGCTCTTCCCCAGCAGATTGACGTATAGCTCGTCCCGAATATCCCGCTCCAGGCGCTGTCCCAGGGTCTCGCCGGACCAGTTGCGGCCCAGTTGCAAGACGCTTCGTATCAGTTGGGACGCCGCCACGACGATTGACGCGATGGTCAACCCGTGTAGATCCGGGGGAGATTCCATCACTGCGTCGAGGGCGCGCCCGATGAAGATGGGCATGATGGAGGCTGTGATGGCGTTGCCCAGCGCGCCGACGAACAACCCGAGGATCATCAGCTTGTGTCGGAAGGTGTGTGAGAGAATCCAGCGCGCTGGCCCGCGTCGATCTGATTGCCAATCTTGGGAAACAGCAAATTCACTCGTCATAGAGAGGTAGTATAAGCGCAAGGGGGGCTTTCGTCAAGGAGCATGGGCGCACGTTGACAATTGCGCTCTTGCCATTACGTGCTACAATTCTAACAAGGATAATTCTACCTCATCTAACCCTTGGAGAAGTTGTTGGATTGGACAAAAGGAAAAGTATAAATGAGCATTGAACAGCCAATTGGATATGCTTCTTTGGAAGAACGAAAAGCTGTCGGCGCTCATTATACGCCCAAGGCGCTCGCGGATTTTGTCGCACGGAAGATGCTGGAATTCTGGAAGCCTGCGCCTGACGTTACATCGGTGCGTCTTCTTGATCCAGCCGTTGGGGATGGAGAATTATTGTTATCTGCACTTGGTGAAATTTATCGTGCGGGCTTTTCGGAAGTTCAATGTAGTGGTTTTGACACCGATCATCAGGCGATCGATCGAGCTTCAACGAGAATTAGTGCGGCTTACCCGCGAGTCTCTCTGGATCTGCGTGAGGAAGACTTTCTTGAGTTTGCTCTAACCTATGGGAAAGGGCGATTGTTTAGCTATGGCTTTGAGCACTTCGATCTTGCGATCGCCAATCCGCCTTACGTACGTACTCAAGTTATGGGCGCTGGAAAGGCACAGCAGATCACCCGTCAATTTGATCTTTCAGGGCGCGTTGATCTATACTATGCATTTCTTAGCGGTATTGGCATGCTGATGAAGCCGGAAGGGATAGCGGGCATTATCGTTTCTAACAGGTTTATGGTGACCAAATCCGGTCGAAGTATACGCAAGGATATGTTAAATAAATTTGATATTCTTCATATTTGGGATTTAGGCGACACGCAGCTATTCGAAGCAGCGGTTCTACCTTCAGTCTTGCTTGTAAAGGGTAAGGGTCGAATGCAGGCCTCGCATAGTGTGAGGTTTACGTCAATGTATTCTACAGAGCCGGATGGTCACGCCGTTGAATGTGAAGGCGTGATAGATGCACTTGATGAGCACGGCATCGTAAAGCTCTCCAGTGGACGGCATTACTTTGTTCAACAGGGCCAGTTGGCGTACAGCGATGGCCCTGGCGGTGTTTGGCGTGTTGCGACGCAAGAGACTGAAGCTTGGCTTGCTACCGTCGCGGCCAACACGGGGTCTACGTTTGGTGACGTGGGAGAGGTGAAAGTAGGGATTAAAACGACGGCCGATTCAGTTTTCATCCGGTCTGATTGGGATGATTTGCCCGAGGATGAGCAATCAGAGGTCTTGAGACCCTTACTCACGCACCACGTTGCAAGACGCTTTAGAGCCAAAGATACGGATCATCCCAAGAAAGTCCTTTACACGCATCAAGTTCACCAGGGAAAGCGTGTGCCCATCGACCTGGAAAAGTTCCCTCATACTGCCAGGTATCTAAAGCACTATCGCGCTCAATTAGAAAGTAGAGAGTACGTGCTAGATGCCGGGCGAGAATGGTTTGAGATATGGGTGCCGCACGATCCAGCAATTTGGTCAAAACCCAAGGTTGTGTTCAGGGACATCTCTGAAAAACCTACTTTCTGGATGGACTTGAGTGGATCGGTGGTCAATGGCGACTGTTATTGGATGACGTGTAAAAACTCACAATCTAGGGATTTATTATGGCTTATATTAAGCGTAGGAAATTCGTCTTTCATAGAGACATTCTACGATTACAAGTTCGGTAACAAGCTTTATTCGGGGCGCAGACGATTTATGACTCAGTACGTGAGGCAATTTCCCCTACCCGATCTTGAGTCAGGGCTTACAGGACAAATCATTGACCTAGCTAGAACGCTTTATGAAGCTATACCATCAGGGAAAGCGAACAAACTTGAAGTCGTGCTGGATCGTCTCGTCTGGCAAGCATTTGGGTTCTCTAACTGAAGAAATCTTCAGGTAGTGGAATCTGTAACTTCTGATTCACGACCTGACCCTGGAATTGAGGAAATCGTTGGAAAAAAGCCTCGCCAGTCGTCAAATAAACGTGAGTCAGTTGGATATGTCTACCATCGGTGGAGGCATAAAAAATGACATACCGAACGTCACAATGACGTATTTCAGTTGAACCGATTGGAGGCGTATTCAATAGATTCTGACTATCGGGGCAAATAAGTCCCAGGTCTATCGTGGGTGACGTTTGCAATTTGACCTCAAGTAGCTGGTTTGGGATGTCGGGAAAGCTGCCGGTATCTTGATAGTCCCGATAACCCAGTTTCAAACAAACCAACTGGTGTACTTCAGCCCCCCGGAGCCGCTCCTGATCGGAGCCTGAGTCAGCGAACGTATAGCCAACGAGTGTTTTCAAACGTTCGAATAAAACAGTGATGGGCAAGAGGGTATCTTCGGTGGGTTCATCCGCCGGTTGGCACTCAAATGAGGTTGGCTCGTTATGACGCTTTAGGATAGATCTCAAATTAGCGGTATCTTCTGGCGTCACCAATTCTGCGGGAGCATTTCCCGGTACAATCTTAGCCTGATACTTTCGAGTGAGAGTGCCTGTCTTATCCAGTTTAGCTAACACTTCACCGGTTGTTACTTTGACTCGCTCAATCACATCATCTGGCGAAACACGAATGATGACATAGCGCCTTTCGGGGGCAATTTCTTCGTTCCATATCTGGAGGTTGTTGGATTTTTGAATGTAGGTATCGAACCTTTGGCCTGGAAATCGGGGCCGTGTTCGCTTGAAAGATTTTGGTATCGGATAACCCAGTACTCGGCATATCGCTTGTTTGACGACTTTGGAACGGGTTCGAATAGGCAAATCGCGAACGGACACACCTTTTAATCCCTGTTCGAGCAGCGTTTCGAGTATCGGGTTTGGTATCCACAGCTTTGGATCGTTCACAGCGATAGGATCGTAGATCGAGATATCGCTGTCACGAATGGCTTTTACATAAGCGTGATCGTTTATTTGGTTACGCTTCATCGTCGAAAATCCCTGGCGTCAACAACTGGGGAACGGAAATGTCCAGCGCCTGGGCCAAAGCCGATAACGTGCTCAAGGTCACGTTGCGTTCCGCTCGTTCGACGGAACCGATGTAAGTGCGGTGAAGATCGCTCATTTCCGCGAGTTTTTCTTGCGACAGATGCTCTCGTTCTCGATACGCTCGCAGGTTGTGAGCCAATACTTTTCTCAGTTTTATGTTCGATTTAGTTCGTTGTTTCATATGGGTCGCCTCCATTAACGCGAATTTTTCCTGGAATTATTGACATGCTAAACCGATGATGACTTTAAGTCTACAGACTTTGAGTAGCAGGTGAGATGGTGAGTGGGTTACTTTGAGCGATGATTGTGATAAAACGTATAATGTTGGCAGTAGGTCTAGTTATATTGTTGTGGATGGCGCTCGTGTTCTTGATGTCCAGCTTCTCAATGTCCAGCTACGGGCAGGGGCCGGATGGGGGACCGGCGATCCCCGTCTGTCTCTGGTCCGCCCAGGGACCCGTATGTGTCGAACGGGGACGTGGGGCGAGCGCCGGGGATTTCGACGCGGAACGCGCGCTTAGCGCGCTGATCGACGGCCCCACCGGCGCGGAACAGGCGCGCGGACTGTGGTCCGCCATCCCGCCGGGCGCGACGCTGGATATCGTGACGGTAGGGCATGAGGGCACGGTGACCGTCCGCCTGGATGTGCCGCCGGGCGCGTTGGCCGGGCTGGATCACGAGCGCTTTGAGCAGATCGTGCGCCAGATCGGGGCGACGCTGGAACCGCTGGCGTGGCGAGACCTTCGCCTGGAGGCGTGGGACGCCGACCTCGGCGCATTCGTTCCCCTGGCCGATTTCCTCCCCCCAATCCCCGACCCGCGCAAGGAGACGGTCCTCAGCGGCGAGGAAGCGACCGGGTCGACCGATGCTGCTTCCGCCGTGATCCAGCACGTGGGCCAGCCCCCCGCGCCGGGGCAGGGCCAACCGACCGGCGCGCTCAGCGGCAAGACGATCTACGTCAGCGCGGGCCACGGCTGGCAGTGGAGCAGTTCCACCGGCGCGTGGCGCACCCAGCGCCCGCCCTATCCCTACCCACCCTACGAAGGGCCCATCATCGAGGATCACAACAACGCCGAGGCGGTGAACCAGTATCTCTTGCACTACCTGTGGAACGCCGGAGCGCAGGTCTGGCCGGTCCGCGAGCGAGATATGAACGGGGTCGAGATCGTGGTCGATAACGACGCCCCAGGTTCCGGCGCCGGCTATTTCGAGACCGGCGATTGGGAGACTGCCCCATATACCGGTACGGGTTACGCAAACACCGATTATCGCTGGACGGAGACGGTGACCGGTAACCTGACCGCATCCACCCATTGGACCGCCACGTTGCCCACCGACGGCCGCTACGCGGTCTACGTCTGGTACCGGCCCGGCGCTGACCGCGCGCCCGACGCCCATTACACCATCCATCACGCCGGCGGCGCGACGCCGGTCCACGTTGACCAGCGACACCACGGGATCACCTGGCATTACGTGGGGACCTATGGCTTCCAGGGCGGCGAGACGGTCACCATCACGCTGAGCAATCAATCCTCCCAGGCGGGTCGCCTCGTCGTCGCCGACGCTGTGCGCTTCGGCGGCGGGGCTTTCAATACCCTCACCGGCATCGAGACAGTCGCCCCCTATCCGCCGGACAAGCCCTGGTGGGAGGTCGCCGCCTATTACTACACCCAGCGGATGGGCATGCCGGCCGCCTATGGCGACGTGACCGCCCGGCCCATCTACGCCCGCTGGGAACACGCCGGCACGGGCGACGACGCCGTCTACGTCTCGTGGCACACCAACGGCGTCAGCGGTTACCAGACCCACTCCCACGGCACGCTGAGCATTATTCACAACGGTGAAGGACTGCCCATCACGCCGGGGAGCGAGGCGTTGCGCGATCTCATCCACGCCGAGTTGGTGCACGACATTCGTGTCGGGTGGGACGCCGATTGGCCGAGCTACAAGCGCCGTATGAACCTGGGCGAGTTGCGGTTATTGTGGGACGACGATCCCGACTATGCCATGCCCGGCGCGTTGATCGAGATTGCCTATCACGATCATCCCGGCGACACCGACGCGCTCAAGGAACCGACGTTCAACATGCTGGTTGCCCGCGCCGTCTATCAGGGGATCCTCAAGTATTTCGCGCAGCGGGATGGGGTTGACTTGACCGAATTGCCCGAACCGCCGACCCATCTGCTCGTGCGGAACGCGGGCCAATCTCCGGAGGGCGCTCCAGGCGGAGGGCGGGTGCAGGTCTCCTGGCGGCCCTCACCCACCGATAGCGTCGGCCTGGCAGGCGACGCCGCTGCCGGTTACCGGGTCTACACCAGCGCCGACGGCCTGGGCTGGTCGGACGGGACGCCGGTGACCGGGACCGTGGCCTATCTTGATGGTCTGAGGCCGGGCCAATTGCTCTTCGTCCGCGTCACGGCGGTCAACGATGGCGGCGAGTCCTTCCCTAGCGAGACGCTCGCGGCGCGGGTGGGGCGGCCAGCCGAGATATTGATCGTCAACGGTTTCGACCGGCTCAACCGGACGATGGCGGTGCGCGAGGTCGACCCGGTGGAGGGGGAGAACGTGCGGTTGTGGCTCGACCGGATGAACCGTTACAATTACGTGATCCAGCACGCGCAGGTCATATCCGCCGCATTCGATAGCGCCAGCAACGAGGCGGTGATGGGGGGTCTGGTCAATCTGGGCGATTACGCGCTGCTCGATTGGCTCCTGGGCGAGGAATCCGCCTCCGACGAGACGCTGGACGCGGCGGAGCGGGCGCTGCTCGCCGATTTCCTCTCGGATGGCGGCGCGCTGTTCTTGAGCGGGTCGGAGGTGGGCTGGCACCTGGACGCGCTGGGCGCCGACGTCGACTTCTACAACCAGGCCTTGCGGGCGGAATATGTCGCCGACGACGCCGGGACGTACACCGTCGAGCCTTTCGCCGGCTCCATCTTCGAGGGGCTGGGTCCGATCCATTTCGACGCGCCGGGGATGTACGACGCCGATTGCCCCGACGTCATCACGCCGACGCATGGAGCGACGGCGGCGCTGACCTATAACGGCGTCGTCAGCGCCGCCGCGGACGCCGTGGCAGCGATCCAATACGCAGACCCAGAGGGCGGCTGCGAGCGGCTGATCTATTTCAGCTTCCCCTTCGAGACGATTCGACCGGCGCAGCGTCCGGCCGTGATGGCCCGCGTGATCGATTTCCTGGGGTTGTGCCTGACGCCGCCGGTCAACACCTACATCGATTCGCCGCTGGATGGCGGCGCCTACCGCTTGCCGCCCGCTTTCAACGGGCGGGCCGAGACGGGCGAGACGGCTGGCCTGGAACGGGTTGAGGTGTCGTTGCGCGGGGAGCTCGACGGACTTCATTGGAACGGCCTGGATTGGTCGGCCGGGGAGGCCTGGTTGACGGTGACCGGGACGAGCGAGTGGTCGGCCATTTCCACCACATACGGCCTGCCGGATCTGGTCGACGGCGCGTATCGCCTGAGCGCCAGGGCCTGGACGGCCGACGGATTCGTGGACGAGTCGCCGGCCGAGGCGACCTTCATCTACGATATCATCTCGCCCACGGCGACGACGTTGCTCACGCCCACCGGCGGGGTCCTCATCCCATCCCCGGTGAGCGTGACGCTGGCGTGGGCGCCGGCCGAGCCGGACGGCGGATCCGCGTTGGGTTACCGGGTGGCGCTGGATGGACAGTGGATCACCACCACGCAATCGCTTTACACCGTGACACACCTGACCGGCGGCGAGCACGTCTGGGGGGTGCAGGTCTTCGACGCAGCGGGCAATCGCTCCGCCTGGATCACCGATACCTTCCACTATCCCAGCGTAGAGACGCTTATTCTGTGGCCGGTCGACGGCGGCGCTGGCAACCGGCCGCCATCCTTCGCCGGGTCCGCCTGGGCGGACGAGACGAGCGAGTTGGCGCGGGTCGAGGCGCAGATCCAGCGGGCCAGCGACAACCGCTATTGGGTGACCGACACGGCCGGGATCACCGGTTCCGCCTGGATCACGCCCTCCGTCTGGGTGACGGGGACGACCTGGGTGTCGGCGTCGGGCACTGTCTCTTGGACTTACCCGCTCCCGTGGATGGCGGGGTGGGGCGACGACGATTACGTGCTGCGGGCGCGGGCGTGGACGACGATGGGCGAGGTCGATCTCTCGCCGGCCGAGGCGCGCTTTACCTATGACACGCTTCCCCCAACGTCCACCACGCTCATCACGCCGACGGGGGGCGTCGCTCTGCCGGCGGCGTTGGTGACGCTGGCGTGGCAACCGGTCGCGCCGGACGGCGGCTCTCCCCTGGCCTACCGGGCGGCGTGGGGCGACCGCGTCTACACGACGGCGCAGACAGTCCACACGGTGACGGCTGTTTCGACGGGCGAGCGCGTCTGGGGCGTGCAAGTCTTCGACGCGGCAGGCAACCACTCCGCCTGGGTGACCGATACGGTCTCCATCGTGCAATACCGGGTCTGGCTGCCATTGATCCTGCGGACCTTTTTCGGAGGCGATAACGGGTGCGTAGACGTGATCGTCAACGGCGGATTCGAGACGGACGGCGGGTGGGTGCTCAACGCGCTGGCGGTGTACGATCCGGAACAGGCGCGCACGGGGGCGCAGAGCGCGCGAGTGGGCGTCCCGCCGGGCGAGCTAAGTGACCCGGTCTATTCGTCGGTCGTCCAGACAGTCGATTTGCCGGCTTCAGGTGCGGCGACGTTGCGTCTCTGGATCTACCCGGTGCTCGAAGGGGACGACGAAGGCGATCGCTTTTACGTGAGCTTGACCGACGAGGCCGACGCACGTCATCTCCTGAAAATCTGGTCTTCCAACGAACGGGCGTGGACGCAGCAAGAATACGACCTGAGCGCCTACCTGGGTCAGCGGGTGACGTTGTATATCGGGGCGATCAACGATGGGGGCGAGGGGAGTGCGATGATGTACGTGGACGACGTGACGTTGGAGGTCTGTCAATGACGGAGAACGAGCGCGGAGTGAACGAGCGCTGGGGGGACGAGCGCTGGGGGGACGAAACGTCTCCCATCCCCGTCGCCGCCGAGCGCTCGGCAGAGGAAACGGCGGACGCCGGGCGCGACGGCTCGGCCGTGGCGCTCTCCATCGGCGCGTGGGCGCTGGCGGGGTTGGCGCTCATTCTCTTGCTGGCCTTGATCGGGTTGTGGGCACTCTACTTTTTCCACGGGCGGATCGCTGAGCCTGTGCCCGGGGCGGCTCCCATCGTCTGGACGCCGACGCCAAGCGCGGTCCCTACCGCCACGCGCCCACCCGCGTCGACCGAAACGCCGCCTCCCACGCTCACCCCGGCGCTTGAGGTCGGGCAATACGTCCAGGTGATCCAGACCGGCGGTTACGGCCTCAACCTGCGCGCCGGGCCGGGGACGGACCACGAGATCGTGCGGGTCGCCTCAGACGGCGAGATATTCCTGGCGATCGAAGGGCCGGTCGACGCCGACGAGTTCGAGTGGTGGCGCGTGCAGGATCCCGCCGACGCATCCCGCGCCTGGTGGGCGGTCAGCGACTTTCTCCAAACGACGAGCCGCTAGTGTTCTCTCCCATAAATTCTTGGGGTAAAGACTTCCGAAGTCTTCTGACTCATTCTGAAGAAGGCTTGCCTCTCTATCAGGCCAGAACGTCGTTTATCGATCCTAAGCACCTTCAAGACTTCGGA
>DAOTUC010000142.1:0-8113 GCA_034437315.1 Anaerolineae bacterium | reverse complement strand
TCCCCGCATCTGGTTAAACAAGCGCAGATAATCGGCGAGATGATGGGGCGAGAGGAAATACTGGCGCACGTGCTCGCGGCCGGCGTTGCCCATTTGCGCTTTCTCGTTGGGATGTTGCAGGAGATAGAGCGTCTTTTCCGCGCATTCCTCGACCGTATCGACCAGGAAACCGGTCTCGCCATCGAGCACCTGGAGCGGGATGCCGCCGACGTTGCCGCCCACGACCGGCACGCCCTTCCACAGCGCCTCGGTCACGACCAGGCCGAAGCCCTCGCGGGTCGATTTCTGGATCACCACGTCGCTGACCGTCTGGAAGGCGTCCACCTCCAACGCGCCGACGCCGTGGAAGTTGTGCAGGATGTGGATGTTGAAATCCTCACCGGCGTGGCGGATGGTCTTATCCAGGTAAGCCCAGCCCTCGGGGTCGTCGGAGGCCATCGAACCGACCAAAGCCAGTTGGACGTTGGGGATCTGTTCCTTGACGATCCGGTAGGCGTCAATCACGCCCAGGGGGTCTTTCCAGGGGTCGAAGCGGCTGACCTGGGTGACAAGCGGGCGCTCCACGTCGACGCCGAAACGCTTGACGATCTCCCGCGCCCGCTCTACTGCGATGGGCGTGTTCTTCGGCGAGAGGGGATCGATCCGGGGCGGGATGATGGCCAGGTGTTCATACGAAACCCCCGGCCCCACGTACTGTTCCATCGTGAAGATGCCGGCCTCGTACGCGCCGATGTAGGGCGCGAAAAAGTCCCAGTAGGCGGGATTGGGGTGCGAGGTGTCGATGTGACAACGCCAGGCCCAGTGCTGGCCCCCTTTCCCTTCGGTATAGTGGTACATACCGGCCGGCTGCGGATCGTGGATGACGACGAAGTCGTAATCCCCCTCGAATTGCTGGGCGTTCATCTCATTGTAGCGGCGCCAGATATCCTTCATCTCCCCGGTGAAAGGGACAACCATCCCCTGCAACCCGTTGTGGCAGATCTTGGTGACGGTGTAGAATTCGTCCGCCCCCTGGATGACTTGCCACTCGGTCTTGAGGCCCACGTCATTCATCAACGGCGCCAGCGTGTAGAGCATCTCCGCCACGCCGCCGCCGAAGGCGGTGGCGTTGACGTGCACCACCCGCGCGCCTTCCAGCGGTTCCGCCAGGGCCTGGATCTCGGCGACGAGCTCATCGCCGACGATCAGCCGATAATCTTCCAGACGCTTCTGATCGAACTTAACGTTTTGTAACATTGAAACAGCCTACCCCTTCACCGAACCGGCGAGCAGACCGCGCACGAAGTAGCGTTGCAGCGAGAAGAAGACGAGAACAGGCAACAACATCGTGATGAACGCGCCGGCGGTCAAGAGATGCCAATCCTGCCCCCGAGAGCCGACCATCTCCTGCAAGCGCTGCGTCAGCACCGCCACCTCCGGTTTGCTGCCGATGAAGACCATCGCGACGAGCAAGTCATTCCACACCCACAGGAACTGGAAGATGGCGAAGGAAGCCAACGCCGGCACCGAGAGCGGCAGGATCAAGCGGACGAACATCGTGAAGTGAGACGCGCCATCCAGGAAGGCCGATTCCAGAATCTCGCGGGGCAACGTGCTGATGTAGTTGTAGAGCAGATAGGTCGCCAGCGGCAGCCCGAAACCGGTGTGAGCCAGCCAGATCGCCAGGAACGTGCCGTTGAGGTCCAGGCGCGTATAGTCGCGCAGGATGGGGATCAGCGAGATCTGCAACGGGACGACCAGCAGGGCGACGACGATGACGAAGAAGAACTCGCGCCCCTTGAATTTCATCCAGGCGAAGGCGTAGGCAGCGCAGGCAGCGATCAGGATGGGGATAACGGTCGCGGGCACAGTGACCGCCAGGCTGTTGAGGAAAGCAGTGCTCAAGTCGTCTCCGCTGGCCTGCACCTCCTCCCCTTGCGCGTTCACGTAGGTCATGCGCTTGCCCAGCAACACCTGGCGATAGTTGTCCAGCGTGAAACGAGCCCCCTCTATATCCTCAGCCGGCCGCAGAACCGCCCACCACCCAGTCGCGTTGACCGCGTTCTGCGGGCGAAACGACGAGACGAGCAGGCCCAGCGTCGGCAAAGTCCAGATGATACACAGAAGGAGAAGCGACCCATTGACGAGAATGTCGGATATGAGCTTTTTACGTTTTTTCGTATGCATCAGAAAGTCTCCTGCTCACCAAATTGCTTGAGGTTGTACCACATCACCGGGATGACGGCGACCAACAACAGAATGGCCACCGACGCCCCTCGACCGAAGTGCTGGAACTTGAACATCTGTTTGTACTGTTGACTCGCCATCACCTCGGTGCCGTAATTGCCGTTCGTCATCACGAACACGATGTCGAAGATTTTCAGCGTCAGGATGACGATAGTCGTGGAGACGGTCACGATCGTCCCCCAGATGTAGGGAATCAGGATATTGAAGAATATCTGAATCTCGCTGGCCCCGTCAATGCGGCCCGCCTCCAGCAACTCATCCGGCACCCCCTTCAGCGCGGCCGATAGCAGCACCATCGCGTAACCGGTCTGCAACCAGACCAGGATGACGATGAGGAAGAAGTTATTCCACGGTCGTATCGTAAGCCAGGCCTGCGGAGACCCGCCAAGGGCGACCAAAATGGTGTTCAGCAGCCCGATCTGCTCCACGTTCGGCGGCTTGTAGAAGTAGATGAAGCGCCAGATCACGCCGGCGCCAACGAATGAGATCGCCATTGGCATAAAGATCAACGATTTGGCGATCGTCTCGAATTTGGAACGATCGGCCAGAATGGCGATTAGCAGACCAAAGGCCACGCTGAAGAATGTCCCAACGAACAACCACAACAGGTTGTTGCGGAACGATTCGATCATCTTGGGATCGGTCAAAGCGAATACGTAATTATCTAGCCCGACGAAATTCGCGGTCCGCGCGTCGAAGAAACTGGCGTACAACGTCCGCAGCGTGGGCAACAACAGATACCAGCCCAAGATGACCAGCGCGGGCCCGGCGAACACGTAGGGCCGCAACTGGGCTGCCCAACCCTGAGGCAACTGATCGACGATCCAGTTCGATAACACGTACAACAACCCGATACCACCCACCCCCCAGATGATGGCGACGATGACGGTGACCAGCTTGGGCGCGTTCCCATCTCGCAGAAAGATAAATCCCTGCCACATCACCAAAAAAGCGATGACGGGCACGAGCAGGGAGATCAGGAAACGCCCCAGGCCCGTCGCAAACCAACCCAGAAAACCCGTTTGTACCCTGCTTTCAGTTTGTGCTTCCATTATTTTCTCCTCACTTGGAAAAGGGCCAAAATCAAAGGAAAACACACAGGAGCAGGGCGACCGATCCTCAGTCTCCCTGCTCCTGCGCTTTACCCACTTCCATCACTCCCTTCGATTCATTCAAGCCTCTCACCCGCATCACAGCCGAATGAGCGCTAAACCCTTATGTGCTGAAACCTACTCAGGCCAGGAGCTGTCGATGTCGGTCATCACTGCGTCCAGGTTCTCCCCTTCCGCGCTGACGTAATCGACCATACCGGTCCAGAACGACCCGGCCCCTACTGCGCCGGGCATCAAGTCGGAACCGTCGAAACGGAACACGCTGGCCTCCGAAAGAATCTCCGCGTACTTGCGATCCGTCTCTGTCGGATACCAATCCAGCTGCGTGTCCTTGTGCGGCGAGACGAAACCGCCCGACTGCAACCAGGCCTTGGTCGATTCGCCCGTCGTCAGGTATTTCATTACCTCCCGCACTTCGGGCCGGTCGTTGAAGGCGGCGAACAGGTCTCCCGCGCCCAACACCGGCTTGGGGAACTCATCCGGCTTGATCGGCGGCAGATAGAAGAAATCGACGTCCTCGCCCAGTGTCACGCCTTCGGGGAAGAAGGCGGGAATGAAGCTCGCCTGCCGGTGCATGTAGCAGCTGGGTGGATCGTCAAACATCGGCGTCGGCGCATCGCCAAACGGCGTCGTCAGAATCGAAGGTGTACCGCCGAACACATAGTCATCGTTGAACCAGATCTCGCCCATGATCTCAGCCGCGTTCTTGACCTCTGGAGAGTTGAACGGCAACTCACCCGTAACCCATTGGTCATACTTCTCCGCCGGTTGGGTGCGCAGCATAATGTCTTCCATCCAGTCGGTCGCCACCCACCCGGTCGCCCCGGCGCTCTCGATGCCGATGCACCACGGGGTGTTGCCATCCGCGACGATCTGGTCGGACAGAGCTAGCAATTCGTCCCAGGTCTCTGGAATTTCGTAGCCGGCCTCTTGGAACTCCGGCACAGGGTACCAGACCAGGCTCTTGACGTTCGCCCGATACCAGACGCCCGACATCATGCCGTCCATCATCGCCATATCGAGCCAGTGATCCTCGTACTGGCCCTTGAGGTAATCGGCGTCAAACCAATCGCTCAGGTCCAACACGTTGCCCTTGTCAACGAAATCAGCCAGCAACCCCGGCTGTGGGAAGGCCGCGATGTCCGGCGGGTCGTTGCCCTCGACGCGAACCAGGATCAAGGTCTCGAAATCCCCAGACCCCTCGTACTCGACTTGGATGCCCGTGCGCTCCTCGAAGGGATCCATCGACGCCTGGAAGCGCCGCGCGTCCTCGTCCACGAAAGCGCCAAATACCGTGACGACTTTCTTTTCAGCCGGCTCTTCCGGTTCCGCCGGCGCCTCGGTCGAGGCCGGTTGCCCGCCACAGGCGGTCAACAACAGGCCCGCGATGACCAATAAACTCAGTATACTTGTCAAACGTTTCATCTTAGACTCCTCCTCACGAATTGTGATTGTAATAACGGTCCAAAGCGCTTACAGCATACGACGTGCTATCGTTCAATACTCACCTCCTCTTCGTTAGAAAACTCAATATTCTTAGCGCTCAAAGCGCTGCTGACGCCAATAGCTCTGTAGCTCTTTTCAGGCGCTAACTTGACGGCGGCGCTGTCGTCTGGCGGATCACCAGTTCGGTGGGCAGTATCTCGTGCACCGGGTCGATCTCGGGATTCTCCAGCGCGTCGAGCAGCAGTTCAACCCCCCGCCGTCCGGATTCAAACAGCAGTTGGCGCATGGTCGTCAAACCGACGATGTCGGCTACTTCGACGTCGTCGTAACCGATGACCGATAGGTCGTCAGGAATAGCCAGGTCTAGATCGTGGGCGGCTTCCAGTACCCCGATCGCTTGCGTATCACTGGCGGCGAAGATCGCCGTCGGCCTATCGGGGAGCGACAGAATGCGCAACGCCTGCCGCCGAGCCTGCTGTCGACCGTGCTGATCTTCTCCGTAATAATCCGGGCGCGCTTCAATGCCCGCATCCGCCAACGCGGCGCAATATCCTTCGTAACGCTCGCGGCTGGAGGTAAAATTCAGTGGATTTCCGATGAGGTCACCGATGCTATCGCCGACGAAGCCAATGCGTGTATGGCCCAGTTCCAGCAAATACTCGGTGGCCGCGCGCCCACCGGCGACGTCGTCCACGGTGACCTGGTGTAACATATCCAGGTCTGGGTGGTCGGCGTCGATGAGCACGATGGGGATGTCGGCGTTGGCCAACAGGCTGGCCTCTTCGTCAGTTGGTGCAAGGGAGATGATCAAAACCCCATCGGCACGTTCGCGATGGGGGATCGTTTCGAAACAGGCCGCCCGCTGTTCGGGCGTCTCGATATTGTGGATGACCAGGTCGTACTGGCTTTGAGAAAGGAGACTAATCGCGCCGTTCAAGCGTTCAGATACAGACGGCCGGGTGAAAAAAGGCACCACGACCGAGACAGCCAACGTTTTGCCCAGGGAAAGCCGTCGAGCGGCGATGTTGGGCACGTAGTTGAGTTCCTTGACGAATTCCATAATGCGTTGCTGCGTCTCTTCGTTGACCAGGGGGCTGTCGTTGATGGCCCGGGAGACGGTGCCGGCCGAGACGCCGGCGGCCTGGGCCACATCGCGGATTGTGACTTGTTTTCTCCGATCCATCATCGGGCGCCTTCCAAAAAAGAGGGGGATTAAACCGATTTAATTAAATCGGTTTAATAGTACCACAGTACTAGACCTTTGTCAAGATTCTTTAAGGTTTTGTTAAGAGCGTGTTAACACTAAAACGAGACGTCGTTTGGGGCTAGAATGGCCTCGCTAATTGAAGTAGAAAGTGCGACGAGCGCATACAAACCTTGGGGGAGCAGCACAAATCAGCCACGAATTTCACGAATTAACACGAAGAAAAGAAAATAAAAACCGCAAAAGTACAGTTGTAAGCGAACGGGCAGATCGCTGTCTACCGAGGCACAGGCATGCGGTGAGGTTGCGTGGTCGTCACATCTCTCACTCTAACTTGCGCGGCAATACGGGCGCGAGATCGCTCGCCCGGACGCATAGGCCAGGTCCGATTCCGGGACATCGAGCACGCCTGTCAAGAGCCGGTTGGTTGATGTGATTGAGCGGCGGAAAATTGTAATACCAACAGACACACTTCTTGACAAATGAATGAACTATGATATGATATGAATCATAATTCATAGGAAATGCATTTTAAATTTACACGAAAGTGAGGGACACAATCTATGGATATAGACTGGACGATTATTTACGCTCACATTCTGAAACTGGAACAGCGTGGCATAGTAACGAGCACGTTTCGCCGTCTCGATCTCGACCGCCAACAGGCGGTGTTGAACGCCATTCTCGAAGAGGCTATCGAGAAAGGGCCTGCGGATATCAACATCACGCAGATAGCCGAGCGGGCAGGGGTCTCCGTCGGGTCGTTGTATCAATACTTCGACAATCGCGCCGGGCTGTTAACCTTCGTGACCGAGTTGGTGACGCAATTGGCGATGGATTTCTTTCACGCCGTCATCCCGCATCTGGAGTCGCTGCCGTTGCGCGAAGCCCTGACGGCCTATTTCCAGGGCAACCTGGAGTGGTGTCAGACGCAGCCGGCTTTTGTCAAATTTTATACTCGCGCCGCCTATCAAGGGGACCCGGCGTTGAGCAACAACGTGGTGCGCCCCATCGCGACGGTGCTGCGCGAGAGCGTCTACGACATCCTGGCGCGGGCAGAGCAGCGCGGCGAACTGCGCCCCGGCGTAGACCTGGAAGCGACGGCCCGCGTGGTGTATGCCATGTTGATCGCCCTCGTCGATCCCATTTTGCTGCCCTATCTGAACGCCTACCTTCAGGTGACGGACGACGATATGTCATCTGAGCGGGTGCTTGACGCGGCAGTGGAAATGATATTGAAAGGCATTGGCGTGTAAGGGCTTTGGGAAACTCAACCTGATTGTCGTTCAAATCAATAAAGAAGTGCGCGTATCGCGCGAGGAGGCCGGTCATGACATCCAAAAAACGAGCATCCAGTCTCAAATGGTTGTCTCTGCCCATTCTGTTGGTCTGTCTGATAGCGCTCGTGCTGGCGCGAACGGCCCAGGGACAGGCGTCCGCGCCCGACAATCCCCTGCAGGCCGCCTGGCAGCAAGCGCGACAGGCCGGGGAATATCGCTACCACACGACCATCATTCAGACCACCTGGCCGCTGCCCCGATTGGAGAACGTCGGCCTGAGCAGCAGCCAGCAGCGCATTTACATAGAAGGCGCCGCCGATCTCTCTGCCGAGACGTTGGCGATGAAGCTCTGGGCCGATGGCGGCAATGCTCAGACGGACCAAGACGCCATCGAGATCCAGGTCGCAGACGGCAAGGCCGTGGGGCGGGTGGCCCACAGCGATTGGCGCGAGGTCAATGATATGACCGGTCTCTTTGCTCCCAATCGAGACCTGCTGACGTTCCTGGCGGCGGCCAAAGAGGTGCGCCGGGCAGCGCCGGAGAGTCGCGGCGGCCTGGCCGTGACCCGCTACACGTTCGATGTGGACGGCCCCGCCTTTGCCGCCTATATGCGCGATCAATTAGAAGCGGAGTTGGCGCGCAAGGGCAAATTGCCCCCCGGCGTGAACCTGGACGTGGCCCGGCAGTACGTGGGGATGACGGGTCAGGGTGAACTGTGGCTGAATGTCGATGGCCTCCCCCTGCGCCAGGTGATGCATCTGAAATTCCCACCGGAGCATCTGGAGCAGATCGAGGTCAAGATCACGACCGATTTCTCCGGCTGGCACGAGGCCATAGCCCAAGAT
>DAOTUC010000141.1:0-5565 GCA_034437315.1 Anaerolineae bacterium | reverse complement strand
CGAGGATGATCATTATGGCCTGTGGCGCGACCGCGACAAGGAGGATCTACTCCACGAAGTGCGCATGGTGCTGCGCCGCCAGACGGTGCTCTTCCTGGGTTACAACCTCGCCGACCCCGACTTCAACCTGCTGTGGCGCGAGGTGCTGGACCGCGCCGGACGCTTCGCCCGCACCGCCTACGCCGTCTGGCCCGGCTTGCCGGAGGGCGAGGTGCGGATGTGGCGGGATCGGGGGATCGAGATTCTGGACGAGGATCCGCTTGGCGTTCTCAGCGAGTTCGAGGCTCTCTTGGCGCTAGCAGGTCGCCCGGAGCCAGAAGTTGGCATTCCAAAATCGGAATCATCTGTGGGAGGAAAGGTTATGGACTACGAACGCGGACTTGACGCCCTCAAGCAACTGGCCGAGGGTGCCGATTGGCATCAGGATTTCACCGTTCAAGAAGCGCCGTTGCTTGAGAACCTGCGCGATGAGCGTCGCTACGGCCCCAGCGAGCAGACCCGCCGCGACCGCACGCGCCTCGTGGATCGACTCAATGCGCTGGCTCTCGATCACCTGGGCATTAGCTTCAACGACCTCTGTATGGGCAAGCCGCCGCCGCCCCGCCTATCGTCGCCGGAGGCCGAGAGGAATCGAGATTGGGATTGGGATTGGGATACCGAGGTGATTCGCCAGCTTCTGACCGAGGCCTTCAGCGATGGGGAATTGACCACCCTCTGTTTTGATCATTTCCGTCCAGTGTACGAGAACCTCAGCAGTGGGATGAGCAAGGGGCAAAAGATTCAGCTTTTGTTGGACCACTGCACGCGCGAGGAGCAGGTCGAGGTGTTGCTGGAACTGGTCAAGGACCGCAGATCGGCCAAGTATGACCGCTTTTCACCACGCCTGCGCCTGGAAAAATCGGTAACCCCTTCGGAGCCAAGTCCGCCTCAGCCCCCATCTCAACCGCCCCAGCATCCACGCCGCGAGCGGACCTGCGTTCGCTTCAAGCTCCAACTGGCCCGCCTGGTGGGCCTCGAGTTCGAGGTGCGGGCTCTTGAGACACCGATGGGTGAACCGCGGGCGACGACCCATCTGCCCTACGATCAAGATGCGCTGATCGCCATCCTCAAGGCCCTGCCCGCGGCCTCCCTGGAAGCCGCGAAACTGACGCCGCCCCAAGCCGAAATCCTGCGCGACCTGGACCTGCTCACCAACCCCAGCTTGGTTTCTGATCTGCACGCGCAGGTGGGACGAGCCCTTTACCGGTCCTTGTTCCCCGGTGATGTCGGCGCGGCCTTCCAGGTGGCCTGGAGCCAGGTGCGCGCCCAACGGGGATTGGTCTCCTTGCAGCTCCGCTTCGACGAGGACGCCGTCGCGTTGGCCCGCTATCCCTGGGAGTTGATGTACGACCGACGCCACCTACTGCCCGGCGGCGCGGTTGAGCTGACGCGCTACGTCAGCTATGCCGAAGCGCCCACGCTGCTCTCCATTGAGCCGCCCCTGCGCTTGCTCTACGTCGAGTCCCGTCCCACCAGTCTCGACTCATTGCCCGTGGGGGAGGAGCGAAAGGCCGTTCGCGCCGCATTGGAGGAGCTGGAGACGGAGGGCTTGCTTCTGTTGGAGACTCTCACATCGCCGACGTATGACGCCCTGATCGACCGGGTGGAGAGCGCTCAGGATCACGTGCTCCACTTTGATGGGCACGGGACCGTCGCCCGGCGCTGTCCTGCTTGCGGCGGGATGAACTATCCCCACCACACGAGCTGCCAGCGCCCGGGTTGTGACCGTACTCTGACGGACGTGCCGCCCCTCGGCTACCTGGCTTTTGAAAAGGCGGGCAGCCGCCAGGTGGATTGGGTGGACAGCAAGGCCTTGGAGCATCTGCTCTACCCCTCAATGGTGCGGGTGGCGGTGCTTTCAGCCTGCCGCAGTGGCGAGGTGCGAGGGGAAACCCTCTTCGGCGGGTTGGGGCCGGCCCTGATCCAGGCTGGCGTGCCAGCCGTCGTCACGATGCAGGCGCCGATCAGCGCGCCGGCGGCTGCCCGGTTTGTGCAGGGGTTTTACGGCGCGCTGACCCGCTTCGATTCCCTGCCGGCGGCGATGACCAGCGGGCGGCGGCGCTTGTTCCGTGGTCGAGAATGGTTCATCCCCGCGCTCTATCTGCGCAGTCGGGATGATGAAGGGCAACTTTTCAAATCATCATCATTGTAGGAGGTACATCATGGAAGAGATTGGATTGCAGGATTTGATCTACCAGGTCAAGGACGAGCTTCTGGCCCCTAACCCGGCCCAGAAGGCGAAAGATCCTTACCCGCTGTTCTTCATCGACAAAGTGGAGTTAGAGATCGCGGTCAAGGTGACGCAGTCCCGTGACGGCAGTATCAAGCTCACTGTGCTCGACTTTGCCGAGGTTGGCGCCGGGCGTTCCGTGGATCGGGAACGGGGACACGTGGTCAAGGTATCGCTCTCGCCGCTGCTATCGCGGGACGCGATTCTGGCCGAGGCGATGAAGGACGAGCGCGTGCGCCAGATGGTGACGGGCGACTCTGTGGCGGCGTTCGTCAAGGGAGGCGGGTCCGGGATGGAGGGAGAGCCGGAATAGGGAGGCTATGAAATTCTACCTACCCAACTTCGAGGACATGGTCGACCCAGGCTACAACTTCATCCACGATGAATTCTCACCAGATCGAGAGAGTCGCTGGACGCACGACTGGTACGCCCCCCCCGATCCGTCGTGCTTTTCTCGGCAACAGCAGCGACAATTACTGGATGCCAGACGGGCGGAAGTATGCGGCCATCTGCGTCCCCTACGCCAAGCGCGGTGCTCGCAGGAAGCGCGGCGTCGACTCGACCGACGAAATCCTGAGGCAGCGCGATTTCACACTGGAGGAGTTCAAGGAGATGGAGCAGGAATCGCTTCGCTTGCTGCGCGCTTACAACCGCAGGGAGGCCGGCCTGGAGGAGACGCTGGCGGCGGTGCTGGCCTACGACCGGCTCTTCGGCAAAGACCGGGACCACGAAACCTGGTACCGACGCGTGTTGGCGGACCGCCCCTGGCAGCAGTGCGGCTGCCCCATCTGCGAGGCCATTGGCATCGAGGTCGTCATCTTCCGGGGCAACAACCGCAACCGGCGGCGGGGCTTTCACAACGTCCAGGTGTTTTACGAGCAGTTTCGGCGGGCTGTGGCGCAGGCTTCCGATCAAGTCCCCGCGCAACGAGCATCCACCACACCGGAGTAGGGAGGCAGTCTATGTCACCCGTTGAACTGCCAGAGGACGTGCTGGTCATCCACTACGCCGATCTGGCGCCCGATTACCCGCCGACCATCCGGCTGCAGACGTTGTCCGGGATCGGCGGGCTACTCGCTGCCACAGAACAAGCCCAGCGGGATCAGCCCTATGCCCTCGACGATCTGGTCGAGGATGAACAAGCGCGCCACGCGTTGCAGGCGTGGCTCATCAAAGGCGAGGAGGCGAGCAAGTTCTGGCAACTGGAGGAGATATCCTCCTATTTTATCTGCCCCGAAAAGTGAGCGAAGCCAATGAAAGATTCTTTGACTCCATACGAGCATGGATTGGATTTACTGCTAGAAGCACTTGGCAGGGATCATCCACGTTATAGTGAGGTATTATCCTATGAACAACGTCTTCGAGAAAATATAATAGAGGTTCGTCGCTACGGCGACGACAACGAAAGTCGTCGCAGAAGAGCGCGAATCATTTATGCTCTTAATGATCTAGCCGCGGATGAAGTGGGTGTGTCCTTCAATCAATTGTCTGGCCTTGAAACTTCTACGGACCGTCTGAAAGGCGCTTTGAACAGGTTTTTCATAAAAGCAGATATTCCTCCCGACTTGCCTTTTTATGAAAGAGTAGCAGCTTTGTTTGTTGGCAGCCTGGGCCAGGTTAGTGAAGAATCAGTCAGTGTAGCAGCTCACCTGTTGGGTCTCTTAATTCTAAGCACTCTCTTTGCAAGTTGGCTAGCTTACAACGATGCGCAAGACGAGGATAATATAAAACTGTTTTTCGGTGTAGTCTGGCTAGGCTTGACGGTTCTTCCTTTGATTGCTGGCTTCTTACCTCAGCGGAGAGAAGAATCTCTGTACCGGGATTATGATCTCACGATAGCGCAGTCTGCAGCTTTGAAGTTGGACAAAATGCTTGGAACATATGCCCCTGCGTACCTCGTAGAGATCGCCGTGGTCATATTACGCTTAGGATTAGGTTATCTGGGATTGTGGTCAGCGTTGGGAACGATTGGTCGGGGGATTTTCTGGTTTATCGCAGAATGGTTAGCTTTCACCTTCAGCTTTGTGGGATCAGTCATTGCAGTTAAATATTGGGAGAATCTCTTGCGAGAAGAAAGAGATGTTGGACTGCAAGTAGAACATTTCTTGCTGGGTTTGGGTTTTCCGTTGATAGTCTACCCCGCAATGATGGTTTTTGGGGTCTTGACGTCAGATATATGGAAGAGAAAGGAATACGGGTGCATCGCCATCGGACTTGCACTCTTGTTTCTTGCTTTCTTAGCTGGCCGCAAAACGGATCGAGAAGGTTAGCCTTTCTTGCAGGCACAAGGATGTTGGCAACACGGAATCCGCTGGCGTGGCTGCTCGAGGGCGTTGGTGTCTTAAGACCAGGAATCGCAAGTTGAAGGGGATTGTAACGACATCTCATCTGGAGAGAACGATGGTAATGAAAGAACCAAACGAGATCATCAACCAACTTTCACCCGCCGAAGCGCTAGCGGTGCTCAAAGAGCTGGCTCGCGAAGACGCGGAGATCGCCGCCCGGGCCGCCGAGGTCGCCAGGGCGCACTTGCGCGATGTGTATCTGGAAGAGATAGCGTTCATCTTGTACGATGAGCTGACGCTCCTGAAACCCGAAGAGGTCTGGGATCGGGCGGGATCCACGCGCCACGGCTACGTTGACCCGACCGATGCCGCTTACGAGATGATCGAAGATGTGCTCGATCCGTATCTGGAGGATCTACAGAAGTATCAGGAGCTTGGTATGAGCGATGAAGCGAATCAAATCTGTATGGGCCTGCTGCTGGGGTTCTTTCGCTTCGATCACGAATCTGATGCCGAGTTCAAGGATTGGTCCCCGGACGCGATGAGTGTCTTCCCCGACACAGTGGTGGAGGCGTGGAGAGATGGAGACCCGAGTCGAGCGGATGTGAAGATGGTCCAGACGTTCATCGACGAACAATTGCGCGGCTGGGGGCCGCGATTGGATTGACCATTGGAGATCACAGTGGATAGAAGACGACTATGCGATCAGCGCAACCGCGTGTGGAGTGCTTCGAGGAGATAGGCGATTACCTGAAAGCCAGCCGCCAACTCACCGCGCAGGGCAATCACTTGCACGCTGTAGCATGCTTTGGTATGCTCTATGAGCTGATCGACGCGGGGATTAAGACATCCCTGGGATAGAGGCGGAAGTCAAGCGCCAGGGGATTCGGACCAAAACGCGGTGGGAACTGTGGTACAGAAACAACAGGAGATTAAAATGATGATTGACGATCAGAAGCAGGCCAAAGCCCTGATGAAGAAAATGGAAGGACGGTTGCCCATCCCTGTGCG
>DAOTUC010000140.1:0-7888 GCA_034437315.1 Anaerolineae bacterium | reverse complement strand
CCCTATTCTATACACCCATATCACCAAACGTCGATAAAAGATTAGTATACGGCGTGCCTAAACCCTCTCCTGTTTCACAGCGCCTCAAGTCCATTGTCTTGGATACAAACGATGTTAAATTTCTTGATCAAGAGGAACTGGTCGAAAAACCCTATCTATGGAAGGTGGCGCTTTGGGGCACCCCGCGCGATGCGGCGTTAATTGAGCGATTGAAATCAATGCCGACGTTGAGAGAACAGGCTGCCAGACTGGGCTGGCTGATAAAGGAAGGAATACAGATTGGGGGCGGGGCTGAAAACCCAGGCCCTTGGCTCAAGGGAATGTGTTTGGTGCCCACGGCTCAACTGAGACCATACTTCGTCGATCGATCGGTGTGTGAGATGATTGAGGATGAGGTCTTCCATCGACCCCGGGACGAAGAGATTGTAAAAAGTCCTTTAGTTCTTATCCACCAAAGTAAATGCTATGCGGCATTCAGTGAAGAGGACATCGCATATCGTCATTCAATAACCGGGATTGCAGGAAGCAAAAGTCAAGAATGGTTATTGAAGTGGCTTGTTGCCTATACCAATTCATCCTTGGTAAAATATTATCATTTCTTAACCTCGACTCGTTGGGCAGTGGAACGGGGAAATATTCTCCAAAAAGAATATGAAGGGATGCCGTTTCTGATCCCATCCTCGGATGATGCACGGCTTCAAGAGGTACTCCAACACCTGGATGAAATTAAATCCTTGCAGGATAAAGCCGAGTCGCTTTTTGACTCAAGAGATGAGCGTGATTTGGAAGCGCGAAAGCAGGCGATTGACGCACTGGTTTACGAGATTTATGGGCTGCACCCGGTCGAGCAGCAGTTGGTCGAGGATACATTGACGTACGGAATTGGATTTTTCAATTGGGCCAAACGCAAAACACGCCAGCCTCAAGCAGCCGTCCCGGTGAAAGCGCCCGATATCCCAATGCTCAAATCATACGCTGAAGTTTTCATACAGGTGGCAACGTCTCTTTTGCAGGTCAAGGGCCAGACGCTTAATGCCACTATCTACAAGAATGGCGCCCCGCTCACGATCTTGAGCTTTGACCTCATCGACTTGCAAGAAGCCCAACCTATTCAAATTGTGGCAGAAACCGGCGCTATGCGCACCAGACTTTACAAGCTGGATCGTCTTGTATTACACGAGCACACGCCTTCATTTTACACCCGTCGTCACGTGCGTATCTACGATGGCAAAGAGATGTCGATCGTACGGCCAAGTGAGCGAAGATTCTGGTCCCAATCCCAGGCGCGTGTTGATGCAGATGCATTCCTGGCGGAACTTTCAATGTAGATGAACGGAGTTACCCCTTGTCTCATTTGACAGAAGCGGCTTCATCCAGCATTGGCAAGCCGACTAAATTTGGGGAATTGACTTGGTCCGATTTTGTGACATATGCTCTCAGATTGACGGTGAAAGCTTACTGGATTATGCGGCAAGAAAATGTGGTGGAGCGCTGCTGGGAAGAAAATGTGTTTACACTTCGCCTTGGAGAAGACTACTTGCAGCCAATAGCTTTTGACAATGATTCGCCGATTTTTGTGCAGGTCAGGGAAAAAGTGCATACGCCCGAAATGAAGACTGGACAACAAGCCACTATCGAGGCTCAAGAAGTCGATTTATCTATGTTTGGAAGCTGGGAGAGAAATTACCATCAGAGACGGTTCGTCTGGGAAGCCAAGCGAGTTGGCGATAAACGGGTCGATCAACGGTACAGCAAACTAAACGCTGGGTACGTGAACGACGGTATCTATCGCTTCATCCGAGGAGAGTACGCCAGTAGCCTTGGTGATGCCGGGATGCTGGGTTACGTTTTGGCTGGAAGCGTCTCCAACATCGTGGGCGACATAAACGCCTGTATGGGTAACATCCGTAGGAATCCTCCGCTGCCCGAGTCCAATCATCTCAACAGGACAAAGCCGATGGATGACTTTAACGACATCTATCTTTCTCGCCACGTGAGAACGAATCAAACCGACATTCGTCTTCATCACATATTTCTCACATTCGAATTTGATTAGTTTACCCCGATTTTTCACAAAAAAACCTTAACCAAATCTTCACACGATCCCTAGATCGAACAAGCGTCCATAACGAAAACCGGACTTCCTTAGAAGTCCAGTTTCTTTGCTAAACCATTATTCGACGCACTCGCGCCTATCCCATCTCTTCCCGCACCGTCCGCAGGAGCGATTCGGCCTTCAACTCGTCCAGCGTGTAACAAGGCCCCTCCAGGCGATCGGCCAACTTCTGCGCCAACCCCTGGTCGAAGGCCTGGTGTTCCATATTGATCACCAACGAGCGGATGTCCCGTTGGGGGAACATCTCCGCGATCCGGTAAGCCTCCTCCTGAGGCGGCAGATCGACCATGGAGACGTTGCCGGCCCCATCAGTGAGCAGGACCATCAGCGGCATGATCTCCGGATGCTGGCGCAGTTCTTGATGGATGACCTCGTAGGCGGCCTGCAACCCGGCCGAGAGCGGCGTCTTGCCGCCGACAGGAATGTCTCGCAACGCCCGGCGGGCCAGCTCGACGCTATTGGTGGGCGGGAGCACGACGCGGGCGGCGTTCTTCTGAAAGACGACCAGGCCCACGCGGTCCCGCTGCTGGTAGGCGTCGGTCAGCAATGAGAGCACCGCCCCTTTCGTCGCTTGCATCCGCTCGGCCACCGCCATCGACCAGGAGGCATCGACGACGAAGAGTACCAGGTTGGCGGCCCGGCGCACGCGGACTTTGCGCTGATAGTCCCCGGGACGGAGGGCCAGGGCCGGCCGGCCCGCTTCGCGGCCTTTCTTTTGTTGTTGAAGTCGCTTCTTCTGGAAGGGGGCCGCCGCGCGCAGGGTGGCGTCGAAGGCCAGGTCCGAAGGGTCGTTGGGAGAGGGGCGGGATTGGATGTAGCGCCCCCGTTTGCGATCCGTGCGCGTCTGGCTGCGCCGGCCGCCGGTCGAGCGGGTCAGGCGATCCAGCGGCGTATCCAATCGCCGGGGGGCGAAACGCTCGCCGACGGAGACCGTCTCGCCGCCCTCCCACCATTGCCCCTCCGAGGGCCACTGGGGAATAGGTTGGAGCGCTGGCTGGCTCGCGGCATCAGGCGAGTCGGGGGCGGAGTCCTCCTCGCCAATTTCCCCGGCTACGCTTTTTTTTTACCGGCTATCTCCACGTTTTCGTCCTGCTCCGTAACCGGCTGGGGCTCGACGTCGCCGGGGCTTTGCGCCCGGGCCTCGTCCAGCCGCTCGGTCAGATCGCCCAGCGTGACCTCCGTATCCTGGAGTGGATGGCGCTTCAGTCGATGGGGCAACGCCAGTTCGGCCGCCAGGAGAATGTCGCGGTCGGTCAGATGGGTGCGCCCCTGGAAAGCGGCCTGAGCGCGGGCGGCCTTGAGCACCACCAGATCGGCCCGGTGACCATCGACGCCCAACTCGGCCATCAGCGTGGCGATGGTCGTCAGATCCGATGGATTGTACGCGACCTGGGGCAGCAGTTCACGCGCTCGCGCGATCTCCTCCGAGAGCGCCTGTTCCTTGGGGAGCCACTCGGCGTAGAAATCTTCAGGATCGGCCTCGCAAGCCAGGTTGCGTTCCATAATGGTCACGCGGGCCAGGGGCTCGTGGATGCCCTGGATGTCCACGCAGAGCGCGAAACGGTCCAGGAGTTGGGGCCGCAGGTCGCCCTCCTCCGGGTTCATCGTGCCGATGAGGATAAAACGGGCGGGATGGCTGAAGGAGATACCCTCCCGCTCCACGATGTTGACGCCCATCGCGGCGGCGTCGAGCAGCAGGTCCACCACGTGATCGTCCAGCAAATTGACCTCATCCACGTACAACACACCTCGATTGGCCGCAGCGAGCACGCCGGGATCGAAGTGACGTCGCCCCTCCTGGATGGCCCGCTCGATGTCCAACGTGCCGACGACGCGATCCTCGGTCGCGCTGACGGGCAGGTCCACGAACTGGGTCTGCCGGACGAGGCGGGGTAACGGGCCGTTTTCCTCGGCCCGCTCGACGCATTCGGTGCACCAGGCAGCGGGATGGTCGGGGTCGCAACCGAAGCGGCAATTGGCGACCACCTCGATCTCCGGCAGGAGGGCCGCCAACGCCCGGGCGGCAGTCGATTTCGCCGTGCCGCGCTCCCCCCGGATGAGCACACCGCCGATCTGGGGATAGATGGCGTTCAAGACGAGCGCTCGCCTCATCGGCTCTTGTCCAACAATCGCTGTAAAAGGAAAGATGTTTGTCATATTTTACCTCGCGGCCTATTATACCGCAATCAGCAGGGAAAACAATAGCGCGCTCCTGGCCCGTCATCCATCTTGACGCCCCGCGCCAGCTTGTGATACAATAGCAACACGGGAGACGAAGTGTGAGCACTCAGCTTGCTCTCGCCGGACTGTGGTCCGCGCTGAACAAATGACTGCTACGAAATGATGAAATGGGGGAGAGGAGAATTATGACCAAGCTTAAGCAGGTCGTCAAACGCACCGGGGCCATCGTGCCCTTTAATCAAGATCGGATCACCAACGCCATCTATCGCGCCGCGGTCGCCGTGGGCGGGCGAGATCGCGCCACCGCTGAAAGACTGTCCGATCAGGTCGTGGAGGTGTTGGAGGAGACGACGCCCCCAGGCCACATCCCTACCATTGAGGAGATCCAGGACGTCGTCGAAAAGGTGCTCATCGAGAATGGGCATGCCAAGACGGCCAAAGCCTACATCCTCTACCGAAATGAGCGGGCGCGGCGTCGCCAGGAGCGGGCCGCACGCTCAGCTCACCCCTCGGAGAATATTCCCTGGCGCAAGCTGTGGGAAGTGCTTGATTGGACGGTCGAGCACGGCTTGCACACCTGCCAGGCGTTGAACGCCCGCATCGCGCGCGGGGAATTTCCGCAAATCGTGCGCGAGAGCGATCGGGCCTACAACGAGGACATCACCACCGCCTCCGAGATCATCCGCGAGCGCCGCGATCTGGTCAAGATTGTCATCATCGCCGGGCCGTCCTCCTCCGGCAAGACCACGACGACGGTCAAACTCAGTCACCTACTGAACAAGATGGCGTTGAGCCTGTCGCCGCTCATGGTGGACAATTATTTCTTCGATCTGGCGCTCCATCCAAAGGATGAGTTCGGCGATTACGATTTCGAGACCCCCCAGGCGCTCGACCTGGCGCTGATCAACGAGCACCTGGCGCGCTTGATAGCGGGAGAGGAGGTTATGATTCCGTTCTACGATTTCAAGACCGGCCGGCGCCACGATGGACAAACCCCGATGCGCATTGGCCACAACGACATCATCCTCATCGACAGCCTGCACGGCCTTTACCCGCCGATGACCGAGGGGATCGACGATGAACGGAAGTTCAAGCTTTACATTGAGCCGCTGTTGCAATTGAAAGGTCCCAGCGGGCGATACGTCCGCTGGACCGACCTGCGGCTGATGCGGCGGATGGAGCGGGACGCCACTCACCGGGCTTACGACCGCCAGCGAACGCTGGAGCATTGGCATTACGTGCGAGCCAGCGAACTGCGCAACATCATTCCCTACGCCAACGCCGCCGATTACGTCGTCAACAGCGGCCTGCCCTACGAACTCCCGGTGATGAAGGGCCGGTTATTCTCCCATTTTGAAAAGTGGGTCGAGATGTACGAGGACGACCCCCTGCGAACCGACGCTTTCACCCGCGCCGAGCGCGTCTATCACCTGCTCCAAGCCATCACCGTCGTCGAAGACGATTCTCCCATCCCGCCCGATTCGCTCCTTCGGGAATTCATCGGCGGCAGTTGCTACGATTATTGATCGCCTCGTGCTTTCGGGCGGTGAAAAGGCCGAGCGGCCCGGCTTTAGCGGGCGGGCGAGGACTGGCTTGGGCTTTCGTGCTTGCGGAACGAGTCGCGGAGTATCAGTTTGATATGGGTGTGTTTCATTTCATTTGGGGCCAAGTTTGTAGTAGGCGATTTATCGCCGTAAAAGCGCGCTGAAGCCGCTATCCAGCGCCGCTACCCAGCGCCCGCACTACAAACAGCACTCAAAGCATTGAAACACACCCGTTTGATAGAGTGAGCAACTGCTCTCAGCCCTCGTCCCGAGGGCGGCCTATGCGAGAAAATGTCCCCTTGGAACGTGAATGAAATATATTCCTGGGTAGGAGCCCAACCCCTGTTGGGCGATTTTGGCACAGAAACGGCCAACGGGGGTTGGCCTACTACCCATAAGATGATTGAGTCGACATTCATTCACGGGTATTGCGTCTAAGGAAAGGAGCCGTAAAACTTCCCCCGCTGTATGCTCCAGGCCCCGCCCTCGGGGCGTTTGCGATGATCGTAGCCAATTATTATTTGAACCCTAAATCGCCGACTGGATGAAGCGGGCCAGGTCCGCCTTGAGTTGGACCAACGACGGCTCGTGGACGTACATCATATGCCCGGCCTGATAATAGGCCATTGAGACATTTTCCCGCAAGCTGGAATCGAGTCCCAGGTGGTTAAAGGTGTATTCGGTGGCGAGGTAGGGCGTCGCCAGGTCGTAATAGCCGTTGGCGACGAAGACTTTGAGAAACGGATTCTGCGTCATCGCTTCGCGCAGCGTCTCCGCCACGTTGACGTACTGGTTCTTGTACCTGCCGTAATCCCACTTTTCGTAGAGACTGGTCAGGATTTCGTACGGCAGGTCGTTCTCGAAAGCCAGATCCCGACGCACGTAATCGTTCAGCATCGCCGTGTACGGCCCCTGGATGGCGGCGTAGCTGGGATCGAAGTCGAAATGCTCGCCGGCGGCGTCGCGGTCGATCCCGGTGAAACGAGCGTCCAGCCGGCCCACCGTGCGCCGCTGATCTCGCAAAAGCTCCTTGACGAAGCGATAGATGTTGATCCGCAGGTTGGTCCGCTCGATGTAAGCCTCCGAAAGGCTCGTGTACCGGGCCAGCTGCTGCACAATCTGACGTCGCTCGTCGTCGGGCAGCGCGGCCCCCTTCATCAGCGCCAGCGTGTACTCCTCCAGCGCAAAGGCCTTCACCTCCGCTAAGGTTGCGTGCAAGTCAGCCTGGAGATCATCCGGCAGACGTTGGTGATACCAGGCGGTCGCCGTATAGGTCGGCAGGAACAAGATATAGGGCAGATCGTTGCCGGGCACGAACCGCGCGCTCTGAAAATTGAGAATCGACGAGATGAGCATCACGCCATTCAGATACATCCCGTGCCGCCCCTGCAAAAAACCAGAAAGTCCCGCCGCCCGCGTGGTGCCGTAGCTCTCGCCGATCAGGAACTTGGGCGACGACCAGCGGGTGAAGCGGGTCGTGTAGAGCCGGATGAACTCGCCCACCGATTCGACGTCTTTCTCAATGCCGTGAAATTGCTCCGCCTCTTCGCCCGGCGTCGGCCGACTGTAACCGGTGCTGACCGGGTCGATGAAGACCAGGTCAGTCTCGTCAAGCAATGAGCACTCGTTGTTGACCAGCCGATAGGGCGGCGGTCGCAGGTCGCCCACGTCGCCCATCTGCACGCGGCGCGGCCCCAGGATCCCCAGGTGGAGCCAGACCGACGACGACCCCGGCCCGCCGTTGAAGGAGAACGTGATCGGGCGCTCGCCCAAATCGCCCACCTCGTCTTTGGTGTAGGCGATGAAAAAGACCGAGGCCTTGGGCTTCTCGCCGCTTTCCTCGTCCTCCTCCTTGAGGATCATCGTCCCGGCCGTCGCCGTGTAGGCGATTTCCCGCCCGTCGATCAGAACCGTATGATGGGTCTCCGAGATAATCTCCTCCGGCACAGGCTTGAGCGGCTCAGCCCCATCGTCTTTTCCATCCTTGCCGTCCTGTCCATTTCCATTTTTCATTCGCTCGCGTGCTTCTTTTTTCTTCTTAGACATC
>DAOTUC010000139.1:0-7501 GCA_034437315.1 Anaerolineae bacterium | reverse complement strand
CTGACTCATTCTGAAGAAGGCTTGCCTCTCTATCAGGCCAGAACGTCGTTTATCGATCCTAAGCACCTTCAAGACTTCGGAAGTCTAAATGAGCAATACCCTAAAAACTTATGAAACGCACCACTAGAGTCGGCGTAGGCCAACTTCGCAGTCTTAGCCCGCGAATTGATTCGCTGGAGGATTCTCGTTGAGTAAAATGCGTCGCACCTGAGCAGCCACGTTTTGAGGATAATTTTTGACAAGGAGTGGATACATGAAGAAAGCTTACGTAATCGTTCTGATTTTGTTGTCTGTGCTCACGTTACTTTCGCTGGCGCTCAACGGCGTGGTGATCTTCGGCATGCTAAAGGCGCAGCAGATCGCGCTGGACGCCCAACAGGCCGCATCGAACACGGTGGGAGACGCCCGCTCCCTCGTTGGGGGAATCGAAGGGGACACGTTTTCGTATACCCTGGAGGTGGTCCAGGAAATCCCCGTGTCGGCCAGCGTGCCCTTCCAGGAAGAGATCTCCGTGCCCATTCGGACAACGATCCCCATCTCTACGACGGTGATCATCCCGATCCGAGCGGGGATTTTGGGCACGTACGATCTGGACGTACCGGTCCAAACGATGATCCCGGTGAACCTGGATGTCTCGGTGCCTATCAGTCACACGGTGGATATTGAGACCTCGGTGCCGCTAGAGGTGGATATACCCATTGAAATTCCGCTTTCCGACACGCCGCTGGCGGGCTATCTGGAAGAACTGGATGATGGACTGGGGAAACTGGAGATTTCTTTGAATCGCCTGGAACAACAGTTGCAGAATCCCTTGAAGCAGGAATAGATCTTGCGAGGGAGTTGATCAAAAATCCGGCAGCCGGTCAACTCGTCTCCAAGCGCTGGCGATTTGTAGCCCGTTGAGAATAGGCCGAGCGACGGACGGATGATAACGATGGTTAAACGAGAACAGAAAGCGGAACAGGACCGTCTCCCTTATACAGAGCCCCCTCGCGAGCACCAGGTAGACGCCGCCCAGTTTGCCATGGTTATGACCCATTTCTATCGCGCCGAGGTCACACGCTCCAACACCTGGCGCACTCGCTTGGATACGACGACCAATTGGGCCGTGGCGACCGTCGGAGCGATGCTCACCTTCGTCTTTGGCGCGCCGCAAAATCCACATTTTATGCTCCTGCTGACATTTCTCTTGGGGCTCGCATTTCTCTTCTTCGAGACTCGGCGTTACCGGTATTACGCGCTGTGGGCGTATCGTGTGCGCTTGATGGAGACCGATTTTCTCGCTCCCATGTTGACCCCTCCTTTCCACCCCTCCGCCGATTGGATCAACCAGCTGATCGCCAGTTTAGTCGAACCAACCTTCCCTATTTCGTGGATTGAGGCGTTTGGGCGACGGCTGAGTCGTCACTATATCTGGCTGTTTTCATTGGTATTGATCAGTTGGGGAACCAAGTTGGCGATCCATCCACGCTCGACTTCAGATATTATCATCCTCTTAGAGCGGGCGTCGATCGGCCCCCTGGATGGGAGATGGATTGTGGCCGGGGTAAGCGTGATCTACATCGCTATGTGTGGCATGCTTTTGCTTTCTTACCTGTCCCCGGCCTGGCGCGTGGCTAAAGCTCGACTTGTGCGCTGGTTTGAGAGATGGACGGTGGAAGAGAAGAGAGCACCGCGCTTAAGTCCCCGTTACAAAGAGCAACTGGCGACGATCGTCTCGACCGAGGGGCAAGCCGTTTCAGCCCAGATCATCGAGGAATTGGGACGGGGCGTGACGATTTTACAGGGGATCGGCGCATACACCGGTCAACGCCGCGACGTGTTGTTGTGCGCGGTCGCCCGTGAGCAGATCCCACACCTACAGCGCATCGTGTCCGGCGTAGATTCTCAGGCCATGGTCGTCGTCAGCCCGGTTCAAGACGTGCGAGGCGGGGGATTCCGCCCATTCGAGCCGCCCAGTTGAGCGCCAGCGCCGATGTTGTCGCTTGCCTGACAGGCCAACTCACTGTACAATTAGCAAGTTGAAGACGGGCCAGACGGGCCGAAACATTTAGGGATTTGAAAATATTTACCACTCCATTAAGGAAGGAACCGAGCGATGGCGAGACACATCGGCGTTTTGAATTACAAGGGCGGCACAGCCAAGACGACGACGGTGGTCAACCTGGGAGCGGCTTTGGCGATGAAAAACGCCCGTGTGCTTGGTATTGACCTGGATCCTCAGGGAAGTTTAGCCACCTGCCTGGGCGTCCAGTACGACTATTCACTCAGGGATTTGCTGGTGGGGCTGGTTGAACCCAGTCAATGCGTCGTCCAGGCGCGCGAAAATTTCGACATCATCCCCAGCGACAGCGCGTTGCTGGAAGCCGAGGGCGAGATGTGGCGGATGAATGACGTTCGAGAAGCGCGCCGGTTGTTGAGCGATAAACTGAAACAATTGAACGAGCATTACGATTACGTGCTCCTGGATTTCTCCCCCTCGGTGAGCATCCTCAGCGAGAGCGGGCTGCGTTACATCCACGAGATCATCGTGCCCGTTTCGACCAGTTACCTCTCGATGATCGGCACGCGGCAGGTCATCGAGACGCTGAAAAATGTCAGCCGCATACCCGGTCATCGCGTTCGTCTGTACCTTATCCTGCCCACGCTTTATTCGCCCCGATTGAAGCAAGATCGGGAGATTCTGGGCATTCTGCAACGCCATTTCGCCGACCTGGTGGCCGATCCAATCCGGGCCAACACCAAACTTACCGAGGCCCCCAGTCACCATAAGACGATTTTTGAGTATTCGCCGCGCAGTTCGGCTTCGACGGAATATCAACAATTGGCAGAGAGGGTTTTACGTGATGGTTAAAAGTAATGAAAAGACGGATCGCGCCCAACAGGACGAGCAATTCCTGGGCCACGATCCTTTTGAAGATATGGACCTCCATTGGGTCCACCAGGAAGAGGGCGAAGCGACCGTGGAAATCCTGGGGCAGGACCCATTCGCCGACATGGACGTGGAATGGGTATTCACCGAGGCAGCCCCGCCGTTGGACACGCTGAATGGGGAAACGGACGGGATGTTTGAACGAGAGGAAACCCCGCCAGCCCCTGAAGATTGGGCGCTGGCTGAAGAGGGAGCGCCCGAACTGGGGCAAGTTGTGGTAGAAAGGCTGCCCCTCAATCGAGACGTATCCCCGGCGCGAACGGTGGAAGAGCGGCCCTTGCTCGAACCGACCCCCGCGATCCAGTCGCCCGTCTTCCCCGATCGGGAAGAGATCGCCGCGTTGGCGGCGGTCGACGAAGCGCAAGAGCGAAGCGGGCCGAGCGCGGTCTTCCATTTCCCCGACGATTTCAAATGGGGCGTCGCGACCGCCTCCCACCAGGTCGAGGGGAAAAATATCCACAACGATTGGCATCAGTGGGAACAAAACAACGGGCATATCAAGCGAGGACACACGTCCGGATTGGCCTGCAACTGGTGGGAAAACGCCGAGGCCGATTTCGACCGGGCGGCGGCGATGGGGTTGAACGCCATGCGTCTCTCCATCGAGTGGTCGCGCATCGAGCCCCAACGAGGCGTGTTCGACGAATCCGCCCTGGCCCGCTACGTCGAGATGGCGCAGGGCTTAAAGGCGCGCGGCATCGAGCCGATGATCACCTTACACCACTTCACCAATCCCCAGTGGATGACCGAACGAGGCGGGTGGGAAATGCCAGAGGCGATTGACCTGTTCACTCGTTACGTGCGCCGCGTCGTCGGGGCGTTGAGCAAATACTGCCATATGTGGTGCACCATCAACGAGCCGAACGTCTACGGCTACATGGGGTACCTGGAAGGCGTATTCCCGCCGGGCAAATCGGACATGGGCGTCGGTTTCCGCGTCATCCGCCACCTGCTCACCGCGCACGCAGCCGCCTATCGAGAGATTCACGCCATCCAATCGAACGCCCAGGTGGGCCTGGCGCACAATATGCGTCCCTTCGACCCTTTCAACGCCAACTCGCCATTGGATCGTTTCGTCGCCCGGCTGACCGACCGGACCTATAATCAGGCGATACTGACCGCCTTGACCAGGGGATTATGGACCGTTCCCCTGGGCTTTGGCCTGGCCTGGCGATTGCGCAACACACTCGATTGGATCGGGTTGAACTACTACACGCGGGACCTGATCACCTTCGACGCTTCCCAATCCCACACACTCTTCAGCGATCTCCGCCACGCCAGCAGCGCCGAGATGCTCGACGGTGAATATGGCGAATTCTATCCGGAGGGCATTTTCCGTTGTATCCAGCGACTATCCCGCCTGGGACTGCCCATCTACATCACCGAGAACGGCGTCCCGGACGATGACGACGACCAACGCCCCCGCTATCTCCTGACACACTTGCACCAGATATGGCGCGCCATACAATTGTGTTACCCGGTGATGGGCTATTATCACTGGACCCTGGTGGATAATTTTGAATGGGCCGAGGGATGGACGCTCCGCTTCGGCCTCATCGAACTCGACCCCGCGACCCAGGCCCGGACGCCTCGACCGAGCGCCCGGCTATACGCGGAGACGGTCGGCGCGAACGCGATCACGCCGGACGTGATCGACGCATACGCGCCCGAACTGCGCTCCGTGCTACTGCCAGGCTAGAAAGCAAACGCCAGCGCGCCAGCGTTGGACGAGCAGACAGCTTGGCGATTGGAGGAATTTCGAGATGGACGATTCACTACTCTGGGTCATCGCGTTGGCGAGCGGCGCATTTGGCCTGTTGTTGCTCTCTCTGGCGGGCCTGGCAGCCGTGTACTGGAAGAAGCCAAGCGCCGACACGGCGAGCAAACAGCAGGCGACCACGGAAAAGAAACGCGCACGCGCCGCCCAAATCACCGCAACCGAGAAAGCATCGTCCCCCGCCGACCCCGCGACCGGTCAGCGCCCCTCCACCCCCGCCGCCAGCCCCTGGGCCTGGATCAAGGCCTGGATATTCGCCATCGTCCACGCCGGCACGGTGAGCGTCGTGTTGGGCGGGATTACCTTTTTCCAGGATTTGGCCAAAGCCAGCGAGGAGATTCAAAGCACCGGAAACGTCTCATTCCCCAAACAACTCCTGCCGGGGACCCTGTCGATGTCTTCACAACGACAACTTTCCAAACCCTCGATGCCGTCCGAGGATGACGAACGCCACTGGGAGGTCGAGGACCTGGTCAACGAGGCAGGCGTCGGCCAGAAGTGAGCGCACATCTTAAAGGAGCTTTTTATGCCAAGTTTTCAACGACCGACCGGAACGCTCGATACATTGCCCGAAGATCAACATTACTGGTACCACGTACGCGCTCAGGCGCGCCGTCTGGCCGAGTTAGCCGGTTTCGAGCGCATCGACGTGCCGATGTTCGAGACCACCCAGCTCTTCGCCCGGGGCGTTGGCGAGGGGACCGACATCGTTGACAAGGAGATGTACTCCTTCACCGATAAGGGAGATCACGAGATCACCCTCCGCCCCGAATTCACCGCCAGCCTGGTGCGAGCCTACATCGAAAATGGCATGCACGTCCTGCCCCAACCGGTCAAACTTTACACCTTTGGCCCCATATTCCGTTACGAACGGCCCCAGGCAGGCCGCTATCGCCAACATACCCAATTTGACGTCGAAATTCTGGGAGAACAGGATCCCGTCGCCGACCTGGAGGTGATGTTGGTGGCGTGGGATGTGTACGCGACCCTGGGCTTCCACGACCTGGGCTTCCAGCTCAACTCGACCGGGTGCCCGGTGTGCAAGCCGGGATATGTCGAGGCCTTGAAAGCCTATTACACCCAGCGATATGACGATATTTGCGAGGACTGCCGCCAACGCCTGGAGCGCAGCCCGCTGCGTGTGCTCGATTGTAAGGCGGACGAATGCCAATCCATCATCGCTCACGCGCCCCACATCCTCGATCACCTGTGCGACGAATGCGACGACCACTTCGCCGCGTTGCGGGATTACCTGGACCTATTGGGTCGGGTCTACACCATCAACCATCGCCTGGTGCGGGGATTGGATTATTACACCAAGACCGTGTTCGAGGTCTGGGCTGCCGGCATCGGCGCTCAGAGCGCGGTCTGCGGCGGCGGGCGCTACGATGGATTGGCCGAGATCCTGGGCGGGCCGCCGACGCCGGGCGTGGGGTTTGGATCCGGCCTGGAGCGCATCATTCTGGTGATGAAAGACCTGGGCGTCGACGTACCGCCATTGCCAGTCCCCAAGGTCTTCCTGGCCTACCTGGGAGAAGCAGCTAAGCGAACGTGCTTGCAATTGATGGACGCGTTGCGCCGCAACGGCCTGTCGGCGTGGATGGCGTTGGGCGAGAACCGTGGATTGCGCAGCCAGCTTCGGGAGGCGGATAAGCGCGGCGTGCGCTACACCGTGATCCTGGGTGAAAATGAACTCTCGGCGGGCGCGGCGACGGTCCGGGATATGCAAACAGGAGAGCAATCCGACGCGCCGCTGGACGAATTTGTCGCCTGGTTCCAGAAACATCTGTAGCCCCATTGACGTGAAGACGATCAGCATCCTTTACAAACCCCGGCTAGACCGGGCGCATACGTTGGCCCAGGCAATTGTCGAGTGGCTGGAGGATCGAGGCTGTCATCCGGAAGTTTACGCAATAACCGCGCGCGCCCAGGAGATATTCCATCGCCCGGTCGATCTTCTGTTGACATTGGGCGGCGATGGGTCCATCTTGCGCGCCGCGCGATGTGCCACGTCCCACCACAGTCTGCTCCTGGGGATCAATCTGGGGCGCGTGGGATTCCTCACCGAAACCGAAGTAGGGGCCTGGCAAGAGACGCTCTCCGCCCTGCTGGACGGCGATTATTGGGTCGAGGAGCGGATGATGTTGCGCGCCGCGATCCGCTGCCACGGGAACTCGGTCGAGTGGGCCGACGCGCTGAACGATGTGGTCGTGGGTCGGGGGGCGCGGGCGCAGGTCGTCCACCTGAGCGCCAAAGTCGATGGCGGCAATCTGGCGACCTACGTGTCCGACGGCCTGATCGTCGCGACGCCGACGGGCAGCACCGCCTACGCCATGGCGGCCGGCGGGCCCATCATGCCCCCACAACTGCGTAATATCCTCCTGGTGCCGGTTGCGCCCCACTTGAGCATGGGACGTCCCATTGTGCTTTCGGAGGGGGCGACCGTTCACATCATCGTCGAATCCGGGCGGTCGGCGGTGCTGACGGTCGATGGGGAAGTATACGCCGACCTTAAGGACGGCGACGAGATCACCGTCGAGGCCAGCCCGCACATCGCCCGTTTCGCGCGTGTGAAAGAACGCACTTACTTCTACAAGACGCTGCTAGAACGATTGACGCCGCGACAATAGAAATCAAGTTGGTTCTCTGGGATTTCGCATGGCGAGACCCTAAAGGTTTTGCTCAAGGCCGCGCAAACAACGTTTTTGCCTTAAACAATGACCTTTTTCCATCAAAATCAGCGCAAAAACCTTTAGGGTCTATGATGGGCCATGCGAAATCCTGAAGACCCA
>DAOTUC010000138.1:0-21466 GCA_034437315.1 Anaerolineae bacterium | reverse complement strand
GAGCCGGCGCCTCGGTTGTATGGCGAGGATTTCAGCATCATGGCCCGTCGAGTTTCCGGCGCTATGGCCTTTCTGGGCGTCCGTATAGGCGACGAACACCGCCCGCTCCACAGCCCAACCTTCGACGTTGATGAGTCTGCTTTGCCCGTTGGCGTCGCCGTGCTCGTTGAGAGCGCCGTCCGGTTGTTGCGTGCGGGTGCGGATCGCGACCGTCAACGCTCGTCCGCTCTTTAGACGCTCTTGGCATTCTCAACCTCTTTGAACAGTTCCCCCTTCTTACGTTTTCTGTAAAAGTAATAGAATCCCCCCACGAGCGCGAGGACGAAGATAAACTGGACGATAGTTTCCACGCTGTCCAGTCCTTCCATAAAGGACTCGGTCGCTGCGAGCCCCGTGTATCCAATGTAGAGGAAGAAGAAGTTTCGGAAGATGCTGCCAATGCCTGTCCCTATGGCGAAGACCTTGTAGTTGAGTTTCACGACGCCGCAGATCACAGAGATGGGGGAACTCGGCATCACCGGAATGCTTCTGAGGAAGATCATAGTCAGGTAATCACGGGCGGTGCCGTCGAACCTGGATCCGAATTTTTCGATGTCGCTGTGCGAGACTTCCAAAAAACTGCCAAATTTGCCGATGACAATTTCTTCGGCGAAATCGGCTATAAAATAGAGGAAGCTGGTACCTACAATGCGACCCAGGGCCCCGATAATGGCGACTAAAATCAAGTACCCAAACAGGTGACCCTGGGCCTGTGCGATGCTGCCCGTGATTGTCATTACGAAAGGGGAGGGGATGGGCGCGAGGATTTCCTCCAGAATAGTGCCCAAAAAAGTAAACGCTTCGAGGGGAATTTTATTGGCTAACATTTCCAGATAAGCCAGTAGTTGTGTGAACAGTTCCATTGGTGAG
Source organism: Anaerolineae bacterium (assembly GCA_034437315.1). Taxonomy (GTDB): domain Bacteria; phylum Chloroflexota; class Anaerolineae; order B4-G1; family B4-G1; genus DSAR01. The sequence continues at coordinate 20,557 of DAOTUC010000138.1, read as the reverse complement.
ATTGCAATCTCCTAACCTGGCAGAGCCAGAACCCAAAAGGGACGCGATGGTGGAGGCGAAGGGTATAACCATTTTTCAACCTTCCGCAGGTTAGAACAACCCGCGGAAGGTTCCTAGAAATCCAGCGATCTAAGACCGCTCTATCGAGCAAACGACTATAAGTTTACCAGATATTGAGCGAAACGCCAGTTGCCGGGTTGGCGATCTTTTGATACCAACCTTCAAGTGGCGCTTTGCAATCTAAACACAATACCCGTCTCAAGTTTCTTCAAATGGGCGCTCAGGTTGCCGTCGGTCAGGTCCAGCAGATCCTGTAGAAAGACGAAGTCGACCCGTTTCCCAGGCGTTTAAACGACAGTCCACCGCTTGTCTTTGTTTCACCAACGACCTCTTTTCATAAAGTACTTTGTAATGAAAAGCGTTTTACACCAAAAAGACGCCGGCGTCGAGCGATTCGATGGGCTTTTTGCGTAATCTGATGAAATTTGTTATCATGGCTTCTGATATGAACGATTTGACGACCCGATTTAAACCTCCCGCAACTCCTCAAACCTGTGGGAGATTGATAAACTGTCGGCAGCTAGCGAGAGGAATAGGGAGATGAAGAAATGGATACCGTGGGTCGTCGGGGTCATAGTGCTGGCGGCGCTCGCCGGGTTGATCGGCTGGGCCCGATCTTACGTCTCGCCGCTGACGCCTCGCGCTTCTGAAGCGTGGAGTCGCGGCCGGTTGCTTGGATCGACGCCCATCAACGTGCGGGTGGACGCGCAATACGGCCCTGATGGGGACGTCTACCTGGCGTGGGGCGGGACCGATAAGCTGGTGTACGTCGCGCGGATCGGCGAGCGGGGACAGGTGCGGATGAACCGGAAACCTGACCTTGGCTCGACCGTCGCACAGGAACCCCAATTGTTGCTCGGATCGGACGGCGAGATTCACCTGGTGTGGCTGGATGCAGTGGGTAGACATTCGACCTTGACCTATGCCCGCCTGGACCAGTCGACGAACGTGCTGACCCCGCCCTACACCCTATCGCTTGATGACGATTTCGCCCAGAGGCCGCTCATGGCCTTCAATCGTCAAGGAGACGTGGAGGTCTTCTGGGTGGGGCGGGCGGGCGTCTATCACGTCGGCGTGAGCGCCCAGGGGGAGCGGCGCGGGCGACCGACGTTGTTGATTGAGCATGGGGAGGCCTTCAGCCTACAGGTCGACCGGGACGGCCTCTTTCACCTGGCCTGGCGGCGTCCTCTGCGGCCGAACGTGCAGGGTCTCTACTACGCGACCTTCGATCCCGTCCAGGGGACGTTGGCCCAGCCGGAGGAGATGGCCCAAGTGTTCTTGCGCGCCGGTCAATCGGTGCAGAGCCTGGCGCTCGGCCTGGATCGGAATAGCGGATATGTGATCTGGGTTGTCCAGGACCTGAAGTATGTCACCTCCGAAGCCCGGTACGCCTTTTTCCCGTTGGAGATTCCGCGTCAGAAGAAGGTCCGCGATTTGCCGCTGGAGGGGGGGAGCAATCCCCTGCACGTGTGGGCGATGCGCGGACAGTATGAGACGGCGTTGCTCGCTCTGACCGGGACAGTGATGACGACGGACGGCGTGCAACTCCAGGTGGGCATTATGGCGCTCCAGGGCGAACCGTCGCGCGGCGATCAGGCGTGGAGTGAGGCGGCTGGTCGCGGCTGGCGACAGGCGGCTCCGGTACGGGTCCCCCGTCGCTTGCCCGTGCATCAACCGGCGGCGGCTGGCTTGGCCCAGGTGGGGTGGCCTGACGATCAATATATCGTCACCGCCTCCGGGCAGCCATCGCTCAAACCCCATCTTTTCGTCGACCCGCAGATGAATTTGCACCTCACCTGGCTGGAGACGAGCGGCTTTGGGACGTATCGCATCGCCTACGCCAGCACCGCCGCCGGGATCAAACAGGCTTACAACCGCACGACGTTGTGGGACGTGACCGATTGGGTGCTGGGGATGGCGATGCAGTTCTTCGCCGCTGTGGGATTTGCGCCGGTGCTGGTCGTCTACTGGACGCTTTTGCCCTTGCTCAGCCTGCTCATCTACCTGTTGTTCACCGGTAATGAAAGCCTGAGGGAGCCGAGCGCCAAGGTGGTGTTCGCCTCCGCCGTCGTCGCAGAAGTGCTCTTCACCTATCTCATCTATCCCCACCGGGAGATGATGGCGCCGGCGTGGAGCGGCGTCGCGCCTTTGCTCACGGCCGCCGCCGGCCTGGCGTTGGCGATGGGCTATCTCTGGCGACGGGACGAAAAATCACTTTTTGGGCCCTTCTTCATCTTCGCCGGCGTGCACGGTATGCTTCAGGTATTCTGGTTTGTGCTCGTGCGTTGAGGGCGACCGTTCCCCATCCAGAGACTATTAAAAAATTCGCTCAGAGGTCCATCCTCGGGCCGATTAGCGCTCCCGGGATGGCGGCTAGAGCAATTCAATTATGGTTCTCTGGGATTTCGCATGGCGAGACCCTAAAGGTTTTGCTCAAGGCTGCGCAAACAACGTTTTTGCCTTAAACAATGACCTTTTTCTATCAAAACCAGCGCAAAAACCTTTAGGGTCTATGATGGGCCATGCGAAATCCTGAAGACCCTCAATTATTTAAGACACTCTCCATTGAAGGAAAGGACTAAACGATGAAACTGTACAATACGCTTTCTGGGGGCAAGGAGGCCCTGGTCGCCGGGCCGCGCCCCATTTCCGTTTACGTATGTGGCATTACCCCCTACGATACAACCCACCTGGGTCACGCCTTCACCTATATCAACACCGACGTCTTGATCCGGTATTTGGAATACCGGGGGAATGCGGTGCGTTACGTGCAGAACGTGACCGACATCGACGACGACATCTTGCGCAAGGCCAGCGCGCTCGGCGAGGATTGGAAGGGCCTGGGCGACCGGTGGACGGCTCACTTCATCCGCGACATGCAGGCCCTGAACGCCCGCCCGCCCGATCGCTTCCCCCGGGCCACCGAGACGATCCCGGAGATCGTGGAGGTCGTGGAGAAATTATTGGAGAATGGCGTGGCGTACGAGGCGGCGGGGAATGTCTATTTCGATTTGAGCGCCTGGCCTGAATACGGCAAGTTGAGCGGGCTTTCTTATGAGGAGATGTTGCCCATCGCCAACGAGCGCGGAAATCATCCCGACGACCCCCACAAGCGGGATCCGTTGGACTTTGTGTTGTGGCAGGCCCATGCGCCGGGCGAACCGGCCTGGGAGAGCCCGTGGGGATTGGGCCGTCCGGGCTGGCACATTGAGTGCACCTCGATGGCGATGGGTTATCTGGGTTCCACCGTCGACGTGCACGGCGGCGGGAGCGACTTGATCTTCCCCCACCACGAGAGCGAGATCGCCCAGGCCGAATGCGCCATCGGCGAAAAACCCTTCGTCCGTTGCTGGATGCACACCGCGATGGTTTATCACGAGGGGGAGAAGATGAGCAAATCGCTGGGCAACCTGGTGATGGTGCGCGACCTCCTGGAGACCTGGTCGCCCGACGCGCTCCGGCTTTACCTATCGCGCCATCACTACCGGGAGGTGTGGCATTACGACGAGGACTCGTTGGGCGAGGCGAGTCGATGGGCGAAGACGTTGCGGTCGGCGGTCGCTGCCGAGTGCAGCGCCAAGGCTGGCGCGCCGTCACTCGATCCGACCTCCGCTGTGGCGGCCTTCGTTGGCGCGATGGACGACGATCTGCAAACGCCCAGGGCTTTATCCGCCCTGATCCAATTGGCCGATGAGGCGCTCGCTGCGTTGGGACAGGGGCAGGATACGACAGAGGCGCAGAAGGCGCTCCGAGCGATGGGCGGGGTGTTCGGATTGCGCCTGGACGCCGACGGGCCCGACCGGCGCGTCCTGGACGGTTGGGATGAACACTTGCGAGAGTTTGTGTAGATTGCGCCAACCTATTTCAAACTTTTCTCAACCAAAATCAAAGCCGTTCCCAACCATAGTCGTCGGTTGAGGGCGGCTTTTTGTGTTAGGATGTAAACAGTACTAGCTGACCCTCCCGTAGGTTTGGCCGTGATTTCCAGGCCAATCGGCATTTTGATGGGCGGTTTAGCTCCATTTTCCTTAGATAGAAACGTAACGTGACATGGGTGGAGGTGAAAATATGGTCGATTTGATGAATTTACCGTCGGAATTTTACAATGAAACCACGTTGAGCGGGAGCACCGAAGAGGCGCTGCGGGCCGAGGCGGCCCGGCGCATCGCCGCGTTGGCCGAAGGGCATGACGACATCGTCGATGCCTCCGTCTCAATTGAGGAGTTGACCGGTGGCGAGACGCCCCACCGTTACCAGGCGCGCGTCATCCTGTACACGAGACCGAATAACATCGTGGCGGTCGAGAAGTACGAGGACGCGATGGGCGCTCTGAAACAGGCGTTGAGCGCCGTCGAACGGCAGACGAGGGACAAGCGGGCCAAGTTGCGCGAGCAGTGGAAGCAGCCCTAGGGCGGCCCGGCCGGAGGGAAAAGGACGATGAAACCTATGGACTGGTTGCGCGACGTTTACCGTCGAGTTCAGCGCTACAGCGCCGTTCGCGTCCTGGTGGATACGATGCAGCGCTTTGGCGAGGTCCGCGCCGCCGAGGCGGCGGCCGGCATGGCCTATTACGTCTTCTTCTCCCTGTTCCCGCTGATGATCGCCTTGATCAGCGCAGCCAGTTTCGTTCTGGCCCAGAAACAGGCTTATCAACAGACGGTCGATTTTATCGCCGAGGCCATCCCAGTCTCCCAACAGTTGATTGAACGAAACGTCGAGCGCGTTCTCGACCTGCGGGGCAGCGTGGGGATCGTCGGCCTGGCGGGATTGGTATGGTCCGCGTCCGGCGCCTTCTCGATCCTGGCGCGCAACGTCAACCGGGCCTGGGAAGAGACCGAGGCGCGCGATTTTATCAAGAGCCGCCTGATCGCCTTGGGGATGATCGGCGTCCTGCTGGTCGCGTTGCTCATCCTCTCCCTGGCGTCAAACATGTTGGTCGAATTATTGCCCCGGCTGGAAACGTCGCTGTGGGGAGAGGCTTTAATCTACGATACGTTTTTATGGTCTATCGTGGCGACGCTGCTCCCCTGCTTTTTCAGTTTGCTGATGTTTCTGGGATTGTACCGCTGGACGCCGACGACAGAGGTCGATTGGCGAGCGGCTGTGGTGGGATCGTTGGCGGCCTCGGTGGTATGGGAAGGATTGTCGGAGGCATTCACCTGGTACCTGGGGAGCGGGTTTGTGCAATATGAACTCGTGTACGGTTCCCTGGGGGCGGTGATCGCCCTGCTGTTCTGGATCTATCTGAGCAGTTACATCACCCTGTTTGGCGCGCATCTCAGCGCGGCGGTTGAGCGCCATTTGGAAGAGGCGGGTTAAAAGTTGTGGGTTTTAGGTTGAAAAGGAGGCGCATCGTGCGTATTGTCATGTTTAGCAATAACTATTTGCCCGTGATCAGTGGCGTGGGCACGTCCATTGCCCTTTTGCGGCGGGGATTGCTCGAGGCCGGGCAAGAGGTTCACCTGGTCGTTCCCGAGTACGACGATTTCGTTGACGAGGAGCCTTACGTGTTTCGCATGCCGGCGCTCGACCTGGGCGACCAATTGCGCGTGTCACTGGCGGTGCCGTTCAGAGCGCCGGTTGAGGTCACCATGCAGGGCCTCAAGCCCCACGTGATTCACAGCCATCATCCAATCTGGTTGGGCGAGGTCGCCGCGACCTTCTCGCGCGATATGGAAGTCCCGCTGGTGTTTACGTTTCACACCCGCTATGACGAGTACGCTCAGCAGTACGTCCCCCTGATGCCGGATCTGGCCCACACAGTGATGCGGGAGATCGTCGAGCGGTATCTGGAGAAGTGCAACCACGTCATCGCGCCCACGGAGAGTATCCGCGACTTCATTCAGTCAGAGTATGACATAGAGGTTCCGGTGAGCGTGCTCCCCACGCCGGTGGATTTGACCGCCTATCAGGACCTGGCGCCGGCGCCCATCCGCGCCGAGTGGGGTTTGGAGAAAGCCGAGGTGCTATTGTACGTGGGACGCCTGGCCGGCGAGAAGAACCTGGATTTTCTGCTGCGAGCCTTCGCCCGAATCGCCGAGGAGCGGCCGCATACACGATTGCTCATAGTAGGCGATGGGCCGGCCAAGGGTAAGTTGAAGAAGCTGGCTAAACAGTTGGACGTAGAGCGCGAGGTCATCTTCACCGGGGCGGTCCCGCACGATAGGGTGCCCGATTACGCGGCGGCGGCCGATCTGTTCGTCTTCGCTTCCGTGACCGAGACCCAAGGGCTCGTGTTGACAGAGGCGATGGCGGCCGGCGCGCCGGTCGTCGCGGTCGAGGCCCCCGGCTCGGTCGATATTTTGACTCAGGGCGGCGGGCTCCTGGTGAAGCCGCAGGAGCAGGCGTTCGCCGAGGCCGCCGTGGAGCTGCTTGCCGACGAGGAACGCCTGAGGGGCATGGGAGAGGAGGCGGTTCAGATCGCCCAGCGTTATTCCGTATCAGCGATTACCGAACGCTTGCAGGCAGTCTACGAGGCCGCGCTGGAGACGTGACAGGCGCTATCCGCCACCCCTTACGCATTTTTACTTGCTAACTTGAAACTTACCCACTTGCAAACTTATCACTTGGGAGGTCCATAGATGAATATGATATCGACAGTTAATCTAGCGCGATTGATCGAGACATCTGGCAAACCCTGCGTTTCCATTTACATGCCGACCGAACGGGCCGGGCAAGCGGTGGAGAAGAACAGAATCCGCTTGAAGAATATGCTGGCGAAGGCTGAGGAACGTCTGGGCGAGCGAGGATTGCGCCGGCCGGCGATAGCGGACCTTTTGCAACCGGCCCACGCGCTCCTGGATGATGTGATGTTCTGGCAGCGTCAGAGCGATGGGCTGGCCCTCTACATTTGCAACGACCAATTTGATGATTACCGCCTGCCGCTTGACTTTGAGGAACGGCTCGTCGTCGCCGATAGCCTGCATATCAAACCCTTGTTGCCCTTGATCAGCAGTAACGGGCGCTTTTACATCCTGGCGTTGAGCCAGGACGAGGTCAAGCTGCTCCAATGCACCCGCTACACCGCTCAGACGGTCGAATTGAAAGAGGCGCCGGAGAGCCTGGCGGAGATATTGCAATGGGATGATCCGGAGAAACGGATGCAATTCCACACCTCGACCCAATCGCCGGCCGGCGAGCGCGCGCGCCCCCGCCTCCAGGGGGAGCGGCCGGCCGTCTTCCACGGGCACGGGACGGCGAGCGCCGACGACGAAAAGGATTACATCTTGCGCTATTTCCACCAGCTCGAAAAAGGAATCACCCAGATCACAAACGATACACACGCCCCCCTCGTTCTGGCGGCGGTCGATTATCTCCATCCCATTTACCGGGAAGCAAACACCTATCCGCGCCTGATCGAAAAAGGCGTCGTCGGAAACCCGGAACAGGCCAGCGCCGGGGAATTGCACGCCCAGGCCTGGGCGCTCGTGGAACCGATTCTTTCAAAGGAACAGCAGGAGGCGGAGGCGGCTTACGAGGAATTGGCCGGTATGGGCCACGAACAGGCGGCCGACGATTTGCACGACGTTGCGCCGGCCGCTCGCGCCGGGCGGGTGAGGACCTTGTTCGTCCCGGTGGACGTTCAGCGCTGGGGAACCTTCGACGAGGAGACCTTCAGCGTCGAGGTCCGCGACGGGGCCGGCGACCAGACCCGACCGGGCGATGTGGATTTGTTGGACATGGCGGCTGTACACACTCTGTTGAACGATGGCGCCGTTTATGCCGTCGAGGCAGAGGATATGCCCGGAGATGGGGTTTTAGCCGCTGTGCTTCGCTATTGAGCGAAGTGATGTTGTTGAAAGCGAGGCGCTTATGATGACGGTGATGATGAAAGAAGCCATGCTCTACGAGAAACGGGAGGATAACCAGGTCCGTTGTAATCTGTGTGCGCATCGTTGCGTGATTGACGACCAGAAAAGGGGATTGTGCGGCGTGAGAAAGAACGAGGGCGGCGTTCTCTATGCGCTGGCCTATGGCAAGGTCGTCGCCCGCCACGTGGACCCCATCGAGAAAAAGCCGCTGTACCACTTCGCGCCAGGGGCCTCCATCTATTCCATCGCCCTGCCGGGGTGCAACTTCCATTGTGAGTGGTGCCAGAACGCGGATATTTCTCAGATGGGCGGCGAACGTCTCGTTCGCGAGCGAGACGTTCACGAACGAGACGTTATCATGGGACGGGAGATCGCTCCCGAAGTCATCGTCGAATCCGCCCGGCAGATGCGCTGTCGAGGGATTGCCTACACCTACACCGAACCGACGGTGTTCTTCGAATACGCATATGACGTGGCCCAGATGGCCCGGGATGAGGGATTGAAAAATATTTTCGTCACCAACGGATATATGACGGCCGATATGTTGGACCTGTTCGGCCCTTACCTGGATGCGGCGAACGTCGATTTGAAATCCTTTCGGGACGACGTTTATCGCCAGCACATCGGTGGGCGGTTACAACCGGTGTTGGAGAGCCTGCGTAAAATGAGAGAGATCGGAATCTGGCTGGAGGTGACAACGTTGGTTGTGCCCGGCGTCAACGATAACCCCGACGAATTGCGCGATATCGCCCAGTTTATCGCCCAGGAACTGGGGACAGAGACGCCCTGGCACGTCAGCCGCTTCTTCCCGACCTATCAGAAAAAAGATACACCGCCCACCCCTCTATCGGTCATTCAAGAGACGGAGGAGATTGGGCGAGAGGCCGGGTTGTTCTACGTCTACGCCGGGAACGTCGCCGGTGAGACGAACACCCCCTGTCACCAATGCGGTCGTACACTCATCCAGCGCTCCGGCTATCATATCATCGCGAATCACATCGACGAAAATGGCCATTGCGCTTATTGCGGCGCGCCGGTAGCCGGCGTGGATATGGGCGCATAACTGGAACAGCAGATGTAGCGCGGAATGATATTCCGCGCCCCTGGTGGATTAGCAATCCGCATTTAAGAAAGGAGTGGCATGACTATGGGTAAAGGCATTCGTATCGGCCAGCTTTTTGGCATTGAGATTCGCATCGACTGGAGCTGGCTGCTCATTTTCCTGCTCGTCACGTGGAACCTGGCGTCGGTCTTTGGTCAGGTCCGTTCGGAATGGGGGGTGTTGATGGTGTGGGGGCTGTCCGCCCTGGCTGCGCTCCTGTTTTTCGCCTCTGTACTGGCCCACGAGGTGGCTCACTCATTGGTGGCAGAGGCGCAGGATATCCCGGTGCGGAGCATCACACTCCACCTATTCGGCGGCGTCTCCAACATCCAGCGAGAACCAGACTCGCCGGGCAGTGAATTCGTCATGGCGATTCTGGGGCCGATCACCAGCCTCATCATCGGCGGCCTCTTGTTATGGATCGCTGGCATCGCCGCTGGCCTATCCGCCGCTTCCATCTCGAACGTCGAACAGGCGCTCTCACAGATGAGCCCATGGATCATTATGCTCTCCTGGCTGGGATCCGTCAACGTCATCCTTGGATTTTTCAATCTGATTCCAGGCTTTCCACTCGATGGGGGGCGCGTGCTGCGCTCCATCTTCTGGGCGATCACCGACGACCTCCGCCGCGCCACCCGCTGGGCCTCCTGGGTGGGCCAGGCTATCGCCTGGGCGATGATCGTCACCGGCGTCGGTATGGCCTTCGGGGTCGAGGTTCCCCTATTTGGACAGGGGGTGGTCGATGGTCTATGGCTCGCCTTCATCGGGTGGTTCTTGAATACCGCCTCGGCGCAAAGTTATCAGCGCCTCATCATCCGCGACGCGCTATCCGACGTGCCGGTCTCGCGCATTATGCGCAAAGAACCGCCGACGACGACAGCCGACATATCAATCGACAATCTGGTGCACAACCACATCATGCAGAGCGACGATCAATCATTCCCGGTTTTGGACGGCGGGGAATTTGTCGGCATTGTGACGTTGGATGACGTGCGTTCCGCGCCGCGCGAAACCTGGCGGGAGAAGAATGTGCGCCAGATTATGACGCCGCGAGATCAACTGGTCACCAGCGCTCCCGATGAATGTGCAGATGAAGCGATGAATAAATTGACCCGGCGGGACGTGCGTCAATTACCCGTGCTCCAGGACGGCGCGAACCTGGTCGGTGTGTTGCGCCGGCAGGATCTGATCAAGTGGCTCCAGTTGGAATCCGATCTGAATATATAACGCCCATTCTAACGACGCGCTATTGGAAAACGCCAAGTTTAAACGTATCTTCCCAATAACTTGGGGTGAATCTGTTCGTAGTGCGCGCGCTAGATAGCGGTTTCAGTGCGCTTTTAGGGGCGCTGAAGCGCCTACTACGAACGTTACATTTCAGTCTTGTGAGTGAACGCTCGAAGTCCCCGTCTCGGGGACGCTCCAGGCGAGCAGGTGTTTCCTTACGCAAGTCCGCTTTTTGGCCCAAGCCGCCCTCGGGACGAGGGCTCAGAGCTTGCTCATAAGACTGAAGCGCCTACTACGAACAAGCCCTCGGTTTATTGAGAGGATACTCTATGGGTTAGGCCCTAAGGCGCCTCGGTCGGCTTTGGCGTCGGCGTCGGCGTCATAGGCTGGGTGAAGATAACCTCGCGAAACCCCAGCGATAGGATGAGGTTGCGCAGGTATTCCTCGGCGTTTTCCTGGGCCATCTGTAGAATGCCGTCTTCCAGGGCCGCTTGCAGGATCTCTTCCTCGGCGGCCTGGCGGGCGTCGGTCTCCAGGGCCACGTTCATCCCAATGAAGCCGGTATCCCGGTCGTAGACGTAGGTCTTCTGGTTGTTCAGCGTCGCGACTAGCACCTCGGCCGGCGGCATGGTGACCACGACCGTGTCCGCGTCGACGATGCGCACGTCGCCGTCCACCATCTTCCCCAGATCCACGCCCGCGATGACCTGACCGTGAGCCACCAGGATCAACCGATCGCCGAAGAGAAAACCGAACGCCCCCTGCCCCGATTCGGCGATGATGACCTTCTCAATGGTGTAGGACGCCGTCTCCAGGCGGCTCAAGCTGCGCACCTGGCGGACGATGGTCATCGGGTCCACGATGATGGTCGGCGTGGGGTTGAGGACTTCCTCCACCTGTTCCTTCAACGCCCGTTCCGCCTTCTCCAGCGGTTCCAGCGCCTGCCGAATCGCGCCGAAAATCATCCACCCGCCCACGATGACGACGAGCAGCGCCGCCAGCACCAACAACAGGATCAGGGTGTTCAAGTTAAATTTTGATTCCATATCGCTCCCCCTTGTTCTGGGCCGCCAGCCAGTGCACGACCCCCAACGTCATAAAGAATACAAAAGCCAAATCGACGACGAAATAAGAGGCGTCGACCAATCCGTGGGCCAGGAATCCCACCATTGAGGCCATCAAGCCCAGGGCCATGGCCCGGTCATTAGGCCCGTTCAAGCGTCGCAGGGGCAGCGCCAGTCGCCAGAAAGCGATCTGCAAGCACGCCCCGACGATCAACCCCGGCGCGCCCAACCGGCATCCGTAGTCGAGGAAAATGTTGTGCGGGTGGGAGAGATCCGGCTCCTGCCACGCGCCGGGCAGGATGTAGCGCCCCCGGTACTGGTAAAGGAAATTATCCGGTCCAACGCCGGTCGCGACGTGATCAAGGAACATCTGCCAGGAGGCCCGCCAGAGTTGAAGCCGGAAAAAGGTCGTGCCGCTGTGGGTGTCGAGCAAGGCGGCAAAGCGAGGTGTGCGAAACAAAGGGATCGAGGCGAGCGCCGCCGCGAGCGCCGCTCCCACCGCCGCCCGCAACCATCGCCCCCCGGCGAGTACGCCCAGCGCGAGCAGGGAAAGCGGCGCGCCCAAGAGGATGGCCCCCTTGGAGAAACTCAACAGGAGCGCGATCCCCACGGGCAATACAGCGACCCAGTAGACGATGCGCCGCCAGCGCGTCGCGCCGAGCGCCGCCAGCGCGACCAGCACCGGTAACGCCCGCCCCAGGTAGAGACCGGCGTTGTTCGGCGATCCGTAGACGGCGCGCAACCGGCGGAATCCCTGCTCGGCGGTGATGAGGTTGACTCCCAGCGCGTATTGCGCCAGCCCCACCAGCGCCACGATCACGGCGCCCAGGACGAAACCGTCGATCACCCGCCACACTTGCCGACGGTTCAGAGGAATGGCGCGCAACAGTAAGTAGAAAAGCGCCGGTTCGATCACGACGACGCGCAATTCCCGTAGCGCGACGTGACGATAATCAGCCGCCAGGGTCGAGACGAACGCGACCAGGAGGAAGCCCAGGACGCCGCCGTCGAGGTGGGAGAAGCGTATGGGAAGCGATGAGAGGGGAGCGGTGAGAGATGAGAAAAGAGAGGGGAGCCGGCGGATGATCCACGTCCCAAAACTGGTCAGCAGCACGATCTCCGCCATGGCGAAGGATTTGCCCAACAGTGGGCGCGGGTGCATGTAAAACGGCGCAGTCAGCGTGACCAGCGCCAGTCCTACGCCGGGCCTTCGCCATATGAGCGCCGCCAGGGCCAGCCATGCCAACAGCGTGAGCGGCAGCCAGGGGGAGAAGTAGAATACCCCGGTTGCGAGCAGGGCCGCGCTCCACGTCGCCCACCCGGCGGCTTCTGGCGCGGCGACTTTATCCCCATCCGCGGCGGCGTGGGCAAGGGTGGGGCGGGACGGGCGAACGTCTGGCGACCCACCCTTGCCCACGCCGGCGAGATAAAGCGCGCCGATGAGGAACGCCCCCCCCAGCGCCGCCGTGACCGGCATGCCCCAATCGTAGACCCGCGTGTCCGGCGGGCGGCTGATGCGCCACCCGACCAGGGGCCATTGCGTCCATCCCCGCTCGGCGACGACGAGCGCCTCGTGCGGCCCGTCCGCTAAACCCCTGGCGACCGGGATGGCGACGACCTGGGACGTGTAGTCGGGCGCGGTCAACACCAGGTATGCGCCCCGCTCGTTCTGGGGCAGCAACGGGGCCTGCGCGCCGTCGATGCTGACGAAGAGGTAGCCCCGGTAATCGCCCCGCCGCGCCAGCAGCGCGAAATCGGGACCGGTGAAGGGAATCGTCACCCGGTCCGTCCCCTGTTGGCTGCCGGTTTCGCTCGGGTCGGCTCCCCGTTCCGAAAAACGCCAATTCCCCTCCCACTCGGCCTCGCCGGTGAGCGGGGTGTAGATCGCGACCTCCGCCCCGTTCAGCGCCCGCCGCCGGGCGACCCAAAGGGTTCCCGCCAGCGCGCAGCAGAGCGCGCAGCAAAGCGCGCAACAAAGCGCGCAGGTCTGCAGGCGCGGCGTCAGGCTCTTCAAATAGCGCTTCATCAGATCGCCTACCATCCCCAACGAACAGCCGACACGTTTCCCTCCCCGGTCAACTGGCTCAACGGATCCTCATCCCCCTCGACGACTGGCAGGAGATAGAGATTCCCCTGATAGACGACGATCAGGCGCCGCCCGTCCGGCCCCCAGGCGAATGCCGGGTAGCTCAGGCCTATCTCCTCGGCCGGCGGGAAGAGATGTCGCCGGTCGGACCCATCTCGATCCATCGCGAACAGTTCGTAACTGCTGGTGTGGCTGGCGTAGGGACTGCGCGCCCGCCCAAACGCGACCAACGATCCCGCCGGCGCGTACTGCGGCGCGGCCCACATGCCGCTCTCGCTGGAGAGCTTCGCCGCGATCTCGCCGTCGACCGATAACGCCCACACGTCAAAGACGGGGCTGTCCTCAGGCGCTTCCCCCGCCGGGGGCGGGCCGTGCAGCGTCGCGACGATGAAATCCCCCTCCGGCGACCAACTGACCGTCGGCGTCCACACCCAGGCGGCGTAGGTGCGATACGGCGCGAACTGGTTCATGGGCTGCCGCCGCCCGTCGATGACCTGAATGACGCCTATCTCGTCGGCGCGGGCGTAGGCTATCCTGCTCCCGTCCGGCGACCAGGCGTAGTCCCCTCCCCACCAGCCATACGAGCCGCCGGCGCTCGGCCTGACGACCACCCTCGGCCGGAGGTCCTGCGCCTCCCCGATTGGCGCTCGGACCACCCACAGATCATTTTCCGCCTTCCAGGGCGGGTTGCCTTCGGCGGGCGCGCCGGTCGAATAGGCGACGCGACAACCGGCGGTCTCCGGATCGACCCGGCAGTTCGGTTCCCAGGCCGCCCATAGGACGTTCTGGACGCCCAGGTGGACTGGCGTCGCGCCAGCGGTCGCCGTCTCGATGGCCCATAGCTCGTTGAAGGGCGCGCTCTCCCCGGTCTCGGTCGGCGTGCGGGTGAAAAGGAGGTAGCTCCCATCCGGCGAAAGCGAAAAGACGCGCCCATCCAGGTCGCCCCCGTGGGTCAGACGGCGCTGGTTGGCGCTGGTGGTCTGGATGACCCAGGCGTTGTGGTTCGCCAGGTAGGCCACGGTCCCGGTGATGGATGTCGGTCCGCGTTCCGGTTGCACGCCGATGAGGATGACCTCGTTCCGCGCTTCGCGGATCGTCACCCGGCGCACCATCCGCCGCTCCACCTCGACGCCATCCTCCAGCCTGACGCGATAGGCCAGTTCCTCGATGCCGGAGATACCCGGTTCCAGCAAGCGCGTCTCGCCGGCGGGGATGGAGGCGTCGCGCACGGTTCGCCGCTCGAAGGGGATCTCCCGCTGTTCGGTCTCGGTGCGCGTCTCGACCCGTGTGACCCGGACGACCAGCCCCTCTTCCAGGAAAGTCGTCTCGGCGGGCGAGACGTAGTCGTCCTCGTCGAGCGTGACGTTGGCCTCCGCCAATAGATCGTGGACGGTGAGCGCCTCGGTGGCGATGGTGCGTGTCTCGCCGTCGACGTGCAGCGTCACCCGCTGCGCCCCGGCCGGCGTCAGCGGCGCGCACGCCGCCAGTGGGAGGGCGGTGATGAAAAGAGTGGTTAAGAGGAGGATTTGAAAGATTTTTTTGCCCATAGTTGAGGGAATTATACCATCACAGGCAAGTGGGGACAAAGAGGCAATTAGGAGCGTCAGCATCCTGCTGGCACGTATGCCGTCAAGATGACGGCGGTCCATCGTCCTTGCCCCGTATTATTGAGATGAGACATGTTACACTTGCGTAGCTGGCGGGACGGGGTACAATTGCGTTAATGGATGGATATAGAGAGTGTTCAATCATTGCTTTATCCATCGTCCCGGGGGCGTTAATCGGCCCGAGGAGCGAATTTTTTAATCGTCTATATAGATGAGATAAACGAGGTCACAATGCCAAGCAAACACGTCAAACAGATCGCCCAACAACTCAATCTCCGCGCCGACCAGGTTTCGGCGACGGTCGGATTGCTCGACGAGGGCAACACGTTGCCCTTCATCGCCCGTTATCGCAAAGAGGTCACCGGCGGGCTGGATGAGGAGCAGATCCGCCAGATTGGCGACCGTCTCTCGTCGTTGCGAAACCTGGACGAGCGGCGGGAGACGATTATCAACACCATCGAATCCCAGGGCAAGCTCACGCTCGAACTCCATCAAAGGCTGCTGGCGGCCGAGACGCGCACGGAGCTGGAGGATCTCTATCAGCCCTACAAACCCAAGCGTCGCACCCGGGCCAGTGTGGCCCGCGAAAAGGGCTTACAAGGGCTAGCCGATTTGATTCTACAGCAGGAAGGGGTGGGGCGATCTATCGAGAATCTCGCCGCTGCCTATCTTTCCGATGACGTGCTTACCATCGGGGAGGCTCTCGACGGTGCCCGCGATATCGTCGCCGAGACGATAAGCGATCACGCCGAGGTGCGGCGGATCGTCCGCGAGAAGACACTCGAATGGGGCGTTCTGCAATCGGAAAAGGTCGAGGACGCCCCAGACGAGCGCGGAACTTACGAACTCTATTACGATTTCGAGGAGCGCGTCAGCCGTCTGCGTCCCCATCAAGCGCTGGCGATCAATCGCGGTGAGACAGAGGGGGCGCTCCGCGTGCGCGTCGAGACGCAGGAGCGGGATTGGCGCGCGGCGATCGGCGCCCACTTCCGCCCGAAAAGGGAATCCCCTCTGGCCGAGCAATTGATCCTGGCCTCTGAGGACGCCGCGCAGCGCTTGTTGCTCCCCGCCATTGAGCGGGATGTGCGTCGCATCCTCACCGAGGAGGCGGAGGCCCACGCCATTGGCGTCTTCGCCGAGAATCTGCGCGCGCTGCTCAACCAGCCGCCCTTGGCTGAACACACGGTGATGGGCATCGACCCCGGTTTTCGCACCGGTTGCAAGGTCGCCGTGATCGACCCGACCGGCAAGCCGTTGGACACGGCGACCATTTATCCCCACCCGCCCCAGAAACGGCGCGCGGAGGCGGCGGAGACGTTGACGGCGTTGATCGCCCGTCATCGGGTGACCCTGGTCGCCATCGGCAACGGGACCGCCTCGCGCGAGACGGAGCAGTTGGTCGCCGAGATCATCCGGGAGCGGTTCTCCCACGCCAAATCGCCCGTCCTCGACCTGCGCTACCTCATCGTCAGTGAGGCCGGGGCCAGCGTCTACAGCGCCAGCAAGCTGGCCCGGGCGGAACTGCCCGAGATGGACGTTAGCATGCGGGGCGCGGTCTCCATCGCCCGGCGGGTGCAGGATCCCCTCGCGGAGTTGGTCAAGATCGATCCCCGCTCAATCGGTGTGGGCATGTACCAGCACGACGTCAACCAGACCCAGCTCACCGGGGCGCTGGACGGCGTGGTCGAGAGCGTGGTCAACCGGGTGGGCGTGGATGTGAACACCGCCTCGCCGGCTCTGCTGACCCACGTCGCCGGTATCGGCCCCACGTTGGCGCGGCGGATCGTAGCCCATCGGGACGCGCGCGGCCCCTTCGCCTCCCGCGAAGCGCTCACAGAGGTGAAGGGATTGGGGCCGAAGACTTTCGAGCAGGCGGCCGGTTTCCTGCGTATCCGCGATGGGGAGAACCCGCTGGACGAAAGCGCCATCCATCCGGAGAGCTACCCGGCGGCTGAGGCGGTGCTGGCTCGCGCGCGATTGCCCCGTCACGCGACGCCGGCGCAGCGGGAGCCGGCGCTGCTCAAGTTGCAGGAGGAGCGGCCTATCGACGAACTCGCCGTCGAATTGGGCGTTGGCGCGCTCACGCTGATCGACATCTTCGAGCAACTGGCCCGCCCCGGCCGAGACCCCCGCGAGGATCTTCCCACGCCCATCCTGCGCAGCGACGTGTTGACGATGGAGGACCTGAATCCCGGCATGCGGCTGAAGGGGGCCGTGCGAAACGTGGTCGATTTCGGCGCTTTCGTCGACGTGGGGGTCAAGCACGACGGCTTGCTCCACCGCAGCCAGATACCGCGCGGCATCTGGTTGCCGCGCGGCAAAAAGCTGAAGGTCGGCGACGTGGTTGAGGTGGAGATCTTGAGCGTGGAACCGGAACGAGGGCGGATCGGACTCGGTTGGCCCGGCCGTAACGAGTAGCGCGTGCGCTAAGAATCCGTATAGCGTGCGCTAAGAATCCGTAAATTTATAACTTCCCGCACCTTGTGCTCTAAGCCCCGTCCTCGGGGCGCCTGCGCGGGAAATTGTTCCTTTATGAACCCAAGAGCGCGCCTATTCCGCCTCTGTGCTCGACAGGGCCAATTGCCGTTGGTAGAGTTGGCTGTACAATCCGCCTTTCGCCAACAGCTCCTGGTGATCGCCGATTTCGCGGATGCGGCCTTCCTCCAGGGCGATGATCTTGTGGGCGCTGCGGATGGTGCTCAAGCGGTGGGCGATGACCAATGACGTGCGCCCCTTCAGCACCTCCTCCAGCGCCTGTTGGATCAGGTATTCCGCTTCGGCGTCGACGGACGAGGTCGCCTCGTCCAGAATCAGGATGCGCGGATCGGCCAAGATCGCACGGGCCAGGGCCAGGCGCTGCTTCTGACCGCCGCTTAACTTGACCCCCCGTTCTCCCACCTCGGTGTCGTAACCGTCGGGTAGTTGCTGGATGAACTCGTGGGCGTAGGCGGCCTGCGCGGCGGCGATCATCTCTTCGTCGCTCGCGTCGGGCTTGCCGTAGCGCAGGTTGTCGCGCACGGTGGTGTTGAACAGGAACGTATCTTGCAGGACCACGGATACGTGTTGCCGCAGCGATTTGATCTGCACGTCGCGCAGATCGCGCCCGTCGACCAGGATGCGCCCGTGGATGGGGTCGTAGAAGCGGCAGAGCAGATTGGCGATGCTGGTCTTGCCCGCGCCGCTCGGTCCCACCAGCGCGACGACCTCGCCGGGCCCCATGTGGAATTCCACGTCGTGCAACACCTCGTCCCCATCGCCGTAACGGAAGTGCACATCGTGGAAGACCACGTCTCCCTTGATCATCTCCAACTCGACGGCGTCCGGCCTATCCTGTATCTCCGGGCTCTCGTCCAGCAGCTCGAAAATCCGTTCACCGGCGGCGATGGCCTGTTGGAAGACGTTGTCCACCTCGGTCAAGCGCCGGAGTGGATCGTAGAACGAGGTGATGTAGGAGAGAAAGGCCACCAGGGTTCCCAGGGTGATTTGATCATTGACGACCATGCGCGCGCCAAAGCCCAGGATCAACACGCCGCCCAGCGCCGCCACGAAGCGCAGCGCCGGGAAGAACGTGGACCAGGCGCGGATCGCCTCGACCCGCTCCTGATAATAGCGCTCGCTGGTGTCTTCGAAATTGCTCAGTTCGACTTTTTCTTGCCCGAAGGCCTGGATGACGCGGATGCCGCTCAGGTTATCCTGTAGCCGGGCGTTGATGTCCCCCAGGCGGTCGCGCACGTGGCGGTAGACTGGCCGCACGCGCTGGTTGAACGAGCGCAATCCTATGGCGATGAAGGGTAAGGGGCCCAGCGCGACCAGCGCCAACCGCCAATCGAGCGCCAGGAGCACGATCAGCGCGCCGATGAGGCGCAACAGGTCCAGCGCCGTCAGGGCGACGCCGTGGGTGATGAACTGTTCCAGCGAGTTGACGCGTCGTTGGTCACCCGGGACATCAGCTCTCCGGTCGATGTGCGCTCGAAGAAGGCCAGGGATAAGCGCTGTAAGTGGGCGTAGATGTGCACCCGCAGGTCATAGATGACGCGCTCGCCCAGCGCGTGCCGGATGTACAGGTCGCCAAAGTCCACAATCTGCGACAGGAGATGCACGCCAATCAGCGCGCCGATCAACCCCCACAGACGGGAGAGATCGCTCGCGCCAATGACGTTGTCCACGATCTCGCGCTGGAAGAGCGGCGGCAATAAATTGAACCCGGTTTGCAAGAGCAGCAGGGTACTGGTGAGCAGTAGCGGCTTCCAATATGGGCGCACGTAAGACAATAATCGTTTCAACACTTGCATCGACAACCTCCTCGGCAACTACTCCAAAGCACAAAAAGGCCCGGTCTGGCTTTGCACAAGCCGGGCGTCTGGTGTTTCATAAAGTCTTGACCTGCCTAGGGTATCAGGCCAGCGACTGTCTCTTCATCCAGCTTTTCCACGACAGCGATCAACAACTTCAAGGCCCGGTCGTAATCGTCCTGGTGAATGATCGAGGCGTGGTTTTGGATGTGGCGAGCCGGCACGCTC
The DNA here is from genome assembly GCA_034437315.1 of Anaerolineae bacterium. Lineage (GTDB taxonomy): Bacteria > Chloroflexota > Anaerolineae > B4-G1 > B4-G1 > DSAR01. Next base: position 1,080 of record DAOTUC010000138.1, on the reverse strand, counting down.
AGCACGACGGTGCGCTCGTTCAGCGTCCGGCCCAGGATCTCCCGAATACGACGGTGGCCGGTCAACTCGCGCAATTGGTCGGAATCCTGAGTTTGCAGCAGGATCGTCCGGCGGATGGTGACGCGGTCGAAGTCAGCCTCCCACCGGTAGAGCGCGTCCAGCACCGGCGCTGGCAGCGGCTCGCCCGAAGCCCGCTCCAGGAAGTTGACCACACCCTCGACACCATGACCGCGTTGGAGGGCCTGCTGGAAACTTTCGCCCGTGAGCGCGTAGCGCCCGGGATTTTCTGGATCGGGCGCTACGATCCCTTCCAGGGCGAAACGATCCACCAGCGGGAGAGCGTTGGGTGCGTCGACGATGACGGCATCGGCCGGCGTGTCGTCGAGTGGCTCCAGGACGGGAACCACGTGCAGCGGCGCTGGTTCCGGATCCCGGGGCCAGGCGCCGTCGTCGCGGCCCAACAAAGCTGCCCCAAGTGGGGAAAGGGAGAGCGAGAGACACGGAGAGGGGGAGACCCGCCATATCTGCCTGACCTCTCGCCGACTCGCTGACTCGCTCATTCGCTATCTCAATCACGCCAAACCAGTGCAAAGGGCCGATAAGCAAGTCCCGTAGCACGACGCGGGCGCGGTCCTGGAAGGCGGTCTGTTCCGCCGGATCGAGGGCGGCCCAGGCCGAGTAGGTCGCCTGGGGCCGCAGGAGGGCCGGACGCCGCTCCGCCAGCGCGTCGAGCAGGCCTGTCTGCGTGCCCCGCACAGACAGGCTGTCGACAGATCCCAGGGGGCCAGGCGGGCAGAGTGCCAGGGCCTGTAGCAAAGCCCGGAAACGGGCCACAGGATCGTCGTCCTCCGCCAGCGCAGGCAGCCGGTAGCGATTCCACAGGGCGCGATTCTCCTCCCTGTCTGTGTGCCTGTCTGCGTGCCTGTCTGCGTGCGGCGCACAGGCAGGCGTCGCACAGGCAGGCGTCGGCTCGCGCCAGGTATCCCACAGGAGGCGCAGGCGTGCTGTTGGGGAATCGGTCAGCCACTGATCGGCCAGCAGCGTGGGTTTGAGATGTCGTCCGATCAGGCCGAGCAGCCC
>DAOTUC010000137.1:0-24110 GCA_034437315.1 Anaerolineae bacterium | reverse complement strand
CCAGCAGTACCAGTGTCATCATCGCTACAGCGTACAGCACGCTGCCCCACTCAAAGTAGCTTTTTCTCCATTCTGTGCTACACTTCATTTTGCCAGCCTCCTTTTGGTGTTTCTTCGACGAGGTAGAGTATACCTCATCTTCAGGAAGCTGGCACTTTTGATTATGTTACCGCTTCACCCCCGCTTTTGCCCCTGATAACGAACCTTCAAGTCCCTTTTCCCTCTATTTCTTGTCCCCTCTGTGTTACGCTCGCCTTGTTAACCCGGGAATCTGGTTGCGTAGGTCGGCTTTCCGTAGCCGACGGCTTTTGACTTACCTGTGGGAGGTTTAGACGCAATACCCGTGAATGAAATATATTCCTGAGTAGGCGCTCGCTAGATGAATTCCTTGAGGTGATGTTCTACGGCGTACGCCGCCGCTTCTGCTCGATTGGTCAGATCCAATTTCCTGAGGATGCTGCTGACATAATTGCGGATGGTGCCTTCTCCCAGGAAGAGCTCTTCGGCGATCTCTCGGTTGGTCATACCCTGAGAGACGTGGGATAAGACGCGCATTTCTTGATCGGTCAGGGTAGCGAACGCTTCCTCGTATTCTCGGCGCGTCGCTTCTCGCACGCGGGCGAAGACCTTTTGGGTGATCGCCGGGTCCAGGAGCGCTTCTCCTCTGCCCACGGCTTCGATTGCTCGGATTAACTCGTCGCTGCCAATCTGTTTCAACACGTATCCACAGGCGCCGGCGGCGATAGCATCGAATAACATGTCATCCTCGGCGTAAGAGGTGAGCATAATGATCTTGATGTCCGGGTCTTGTTCGACGATTTGCTTGCACGCATCGATTCCGCTTCCGCCCAGCAGGCGGATATCCATCACGACCACATCGGGGCGCATAAGCAGCGATTTTTGGACCGCTTCTTTGGCGGTCGCCGCTTCGTCTATCACTGTGAAGTTGGGGTGTCGCTCAATCAGCGCCTTTAATCCTACGCGGACGACCTCGTGGTCGTCAACAACGATAATTTTTAGCATGAGAAATTCCTCAACTGGGTAACTCCTTCTATCTATTTTTCGTAGGGCACGCTCAAGATCAGGGTCATGCCTTCGTCTGGGGCGGTGTAGATGTTGAGATTGCCGTTGAGCAGGCGGGTGCGCTCTTGGATGTTGCGCAATCCATTTCCTTTGTTGATCGGCAGCGCGGGGAGGCCCACGCCATCGTCGGTGATGCAGATTTGTAAGTCGTCTGGGTTGTATTGTAATGAGACCTTAACGCTGCGAGCTCGCGCGTGACGGGCGACATTGGTCAACGCCTCCCGCGCAATCTGGAAGATGTGCTGACGTTGTTCGGCGTTGATCAGCCTGCCGTGTGAGTTCTTTCTATCGACAATGAACTCTGTCTCCAACAATGTGTTGATGCGGAAGTCTTTGATGATCTCGCGAAGGCTTTTCTCCAGGTTCTCGTCCGGCATCTCCCCCCGCAGGTTGAAGATGTATCGTCGAATATCCTGGATCGTCTGGTTCAGGCTTTCAATTGCCCGGCTGAGTTGGGCTTTGGCTGTTTCTGGCTCCGCGTCGATGCTGTATCTGGCCCCTTCTAGCATCAGGCCGGCGGCGTAGATGGATTGGATGGTGCCATCGTGTAGGTCTCGCCCGATTCGCTCTCGTTCCAGGGCCAGCGCTTGGATTTGCTCCACATCCTCCAACCAGACTTCCATCTCTCGCAGGACGATGCTTAATGAGCGAACGACGCCATAGGTGATCGCCAGGCCGCAAAGCGCGCGCGGCAGCGCGATCGGAACGCCCAGGCGATGGAGGAACTGTTGTTCGTTTAATACGTTTGACGGGAAGAAAGCGGACTGGGGCGGAATCGCTCCGCCGAAGAGTGCGAAGGCGCCCAGGGCGAGCCAGACGACTCGCAGGTGAGGTTTGATCAGTGCAAGCCGCTCTTTGGCAATCGTGCGGTAGGTTTGTCGACGTAGACCCCGCGCGCCTAGCATGGCGCCGGGCAGCGCCAGGCCATAGCGAGCGGCGATCTCTCCCCCGACTTGTAAGGGGGCGGTCGATACGCCGAGGATGTGCGCGAAATACAAGCCCAATCCCCACAGGAGCAACAGTCCCGCGGCATAAAGCCACGGTTCGTATCTCCGTTGCTTGTCTGGCGGGATGTTCGTTTGGAGGGCCATAGCCGCCAATGAGGCGTATCCGATTCCCAGCAGGCCGACGCGCACCCAGGCGCCCCAGTCATTGAATGGCATGAACCACACGGGGAGCCAGACTGTTAAGGCTTCACAAAATCCAAAAATCGCCAGGGGGAGTAACCCACGGGCGATTTCCAGTCTCGTGTTGCGGTGGGCCAAGAAGATGATGGAAAGCCCCAGGACGAAAAAAATCTGCCCATGTAAGAGTGTCAACGCATGACGAGTGATCACGACATCTCCCGCACCAACTTAGCCCATACAGAACGGCCCTACATCTAATTCCTACTATCGTCGTCTATTTAATTATACCAGCGATACCCTGGCCCGACAAATGAACGCCTCAATCACCGGTATCTTCGGGCGAATCCAACGCCATCTGGTAGGTCCGGTAGGTCTTGTACAGCTCCCAACCCAGTTTACGGGCCAGTTGATTGATTTTCTGATTGTCGTCGGCCGTCAACGACATATCGACCCAGCGATACCCTTTGCGCAACAGGGCTTTGGCGGTCTCCCGGTAAAGCAGGGCGTCGATGCCCCGGCCGCGGTATTTTTCCAGCACGGCCAGCAGCTTGAGGCTGGCGACGTCGATCCGGCGCCGGTCGCGCCAGAGTCGCAGCCAGCCCCAGGGGAAGAGCCGCCCGTCGATTTGTTTGAGCGCCTGGTGGATGTCGGGGATGGTCGCCGAGAACCCCACCGCTTCTCCATCGATCTCGGCGAACATGATCAGGTCACAGTCGATGACCGGGCGCAGTTCCTCCACGAAACGAGCGAATTCTTGCTCGTCCATCGGGACGTGGTTGCGCATCGCGCCCATCGCTTCGTTGACCAGGTGCATCACCCGCGCGACCTCGGCGTCCCAGCGCGCTTTGTTTGCGCTCCGTACCTGGACGCCGGTCCGACGTCTCACAATGTCCGCCACGCGGAGAATCTTGGCGGGTAAGTTCCCCACGTCTCCCTCCAGGGCGGCTAAATCTCCCCGGTAAGCGTAAGCGTCCCGGTATTGGTCCATCCCGTAGTGGGTCAATAGATCGGCGTAGTAAGGAGGGCTGTGCCCGCACAATAAGACCGGCGAGGTGTCAAACCCCTCCATGAGCACACCCGGGGAATCATCCATCGAGAAATAGAAGGGCCCCCGGATCACCGTCATCCCGCGCTCAAGGGCCCAACGACAGGCGGCGTCCAGGAGCGCGCTGGCGACCTCGAAATCGTCGATCGCCTCGAAGAATCCGAAACCGGCGGCTCGTTCATTGAGGTATTGGTTGGCGCTGTGGTTGATCCAGCCTGCGATGCGGCCCACGTCCCGCCCGTTTCGCTGCGCCATAAACAGCGCGGCTTCTCCGTAACGAAAGAACGACCCGCGTTGCGGGTCCAGGGTGTGCAGTTGACTGCGGATCAGGGGCGGAACCCAGAGAGGGTCGTCACGGTAAATCTGCCACGGGAAACGGACGAAGCGCCGACGTCCTTCGGCGTTCCCAATGGGCACAATTTCGATCGGCGATGAAGACATATCTACCTCTCACTAACGCTCAAGCAGGATGGTCACCGGCCCGTCGTTGTGGATCTCCACCCGCATGTGTGCGCCGAAAACGCCGCTCTCGACGGGCACGTGATGATCTCTCAACCCCTGGATCAGGTGCTCCACGAGCGGTTCGGCTATCTCCGGCGGCGCGGCGTCGGTGAAACTGGGCCGGCGGCCCTTGCGCGCGTCGGCGTAGAGCGTGAACTGTGAGATGACCAACGCTGCGCCATTCACGTCGAGCAGACCGGCGTTCATCTTGCCCTCGCGATCCTCGAAAATGCGCAGGCCGGCGATCTTGCGCGCCAACCACTCGGCCTGTGCCTCCGTGTCGTCGTGGGTGACGCCCACCAGGACGACGACGCCCCGGTCAATGGCGCCGGCAATTTCGCCGTCGATTTGCACCGAAGCTCGCGTCACGCGTTGTATGACTGTTCTCATATCTCATCCTTTATCTCAATCCCGCGCGCGCGTCCTCGCCAGGATTGGACAGGGAAGCGACGCTCATTTCTCGCCAGCTTGCCCAGGATAGCGGCGCTCACGTCGATCTCCAGCACGTTGGCCAGGCTGAGGCTGTAAATCAAGACGTCGGCTAACTCGTCGGCCACGGCTGCCAACTCATCGGCGTCTTGCAAGGCCTGGTTGGATTGGTCCGGGCCGATCCACTGGAAATGCTCCATCAACTCGGCCGCCTCGATGGCGATGGACATGCTCAGGTTCTTCGGCTGGTGATATTGCTCCCAGTCGCGAGCGGCCACGAATTGCGCCACGCGCCGGCGAAGGTCGGCGACGGTCACGGATTCATCAGACATCGGTAGAAAATCAGGGCAGTCCGATCGCAGCCTTGACCTCGGCCATGGTCTCGGCGGCGATTTCGGAGGCGCGGCGGGCGCCGTCGGTCAATATGTCCCACACGTCGTCCGGATTTTCGGCCAACTTCGCCCGTCGCTCGCGGAAAGGGGCGAAGTAGGCGCTCAGGTTCTCGGCAAACAAGCGTTTGCACTGCACGCACCCGATCTCACCGGCGCGACAATCCACCTCGATCTGGGCCGCCTGGTCCGGGGAGAAAAACCCGTGCAGCGAGAAGACGTTGCACACCTCCGGATGTCCCGGATCGTCCCGGTACTTGCGGGCCGGGTCGGTCTTCATCTGCATCACTCGCTTCGTGATCTCCTCGGGCGAGGCGGCGATCTCGATGTGGTTGTCGAGGGATTTGCTCATCTTGCTTTCCCCATCCAGGCCTAACACCTTGGTGAACTCGGTGTGCTTGGCCTGGGGTTCGATCAAAATTTCGCCGAAGTGATGGTTAAAGCGGCGCACGATCTCCCGCGTGAACTCCAGGTGCGGCGCCTGATCGACCCCCACGGGGACGGTGTCGGCCTTGTAGAGCGTGATATCGGCCGCCATCAACACCGGGTAACCGACCAACCCATAATTGACGTTGTCCGGTTGCTGGCGGACCTTCTCCTTGAACGTCGGCAAGCGGGTCAGCCAACCCAGCGGCGTCGCCATCGAGAGTAAGAGGTGCAATTCCTCCACCTGAGGGACGTGGGATTGGATGAAGAGGATGCTGCCCTCGTCCGGGTCCATCCCGGCGGCTAGCCAATCGAGGGCCATCTCGTAGGTCCATTCCTTCAGTTTATGGGTGTTTTCCAGGGTGGTGAGGGCGTGCAAATCGACGATGCAATAAATGCAATCGTAATCGTCCTGCAAAGCGACGTAATTCCGAATTGCGCCCAGGTAATTTCCGAGATGTTGTCGGCCGGTGGGGCGCGCGCCGGAGAAGACACGGCCTTTCTTCTCGCTCATATGATTACTCCTTCGCTCGTTATATTTAGACTGCTACTCAGATAGCTAGAACTGGGATAGTGTACCACATGCGTTGCGTATCGGCAAGCAAAATTGAGGGCTTGAAACGTGTTTAATTGGGGCGATGGCTACAGCGCCGTAGATTGGGCGTATGATAAGCGTCAAACAGCCGAAATGTATTGATACAGCTTTCGTCATTTCAGCGACTGTCGGACAGCGTTGTTTCGTCCAGCGACGTGTGCGACTTTCTGCTACTCTATAATCAGGGATGGACTGCTTGTGAGAAGATACGACACAGGAGGTGCTCAGACGATGTTCGGTCAAATAACAACGATTCGTGTTATTGGCGCGGTTATTATTGCCCTGGCGCTTTTGTTGGCTTTGCCGGTGGGGGCTGCCTGCGCCGACGCGGAGGATGACGGCGTCCTTCGCGTCGCGACTGACGTGCAGCAGAATGATGGGGCGGCCTTGCTGTGCCTGGCGCTCGTCGGCGGCGTGGCTGTATTGGCTGCGAGTGTGTTGTTGGTAGAATGCCGCAAGCTGCTTTAGGGCCAGGGCAAACGCATTTATATTTGTGGCTCTCTGGGATTTTGCATGGCGTCAGCCGCGCTCGACTCGGATTGCGTGCAACCTACGATTGCCATCCGAGCCACATTTAGGGATACGATGATGCTGCGCCACTAACAACGGGGATCGGCAATCGCCTTAGAGCGGAACTATGCAAAACCCTAAAGAGCCTGAATTCTGTAATCGCCTTATGGGTAATAGGCCAACCCCCGTTGGCCGTTTCTGTGCCAAAACAGCCCAACAGAGGTTAGTCTCCTCTATTTGCTATCATTTTGAGAGGGCGGGAGGTTGACAAATTGTCACTGGCGGGGCGGGCCTTTCATAAACATCGACGCTGGCAGCTCGAAACCGTATCGCTTGAGCGTCGCGTCGCAATTGGGCCGCATACCGGTCGATCCGTGATAACCCAGCACTTTGCTATCCGGGTCATCCCCCTCGTCGTAGAACTGGAACAGATCTTGCATGACGACGTTCTCTCCCTCCATCCCCAGGACTTCGGTGACCTGGGTCACTTTCCGGCTGCCATCTCGCAAACGGGAGGCCTGGACGATCAGGTTAATGGCAGAGGCGATCTGCTTGCGGATGGTGATCATCGGCATTTCCACGCCAGCCATAAGGACCAATGTCTCCAGGCGGGAGATGCAGTCGCGGGGGGAGTTGGAGTGAATGGTCGTCATACTGCCATCGTGCCCCGTGTTCATCGCCTGGAGCATATCCAGGGCCTCTCCTGAGCGGCACTCGCCGACCACGATTCGTTCTGGGCGCATTCGCAAAGCGTTGACGACGCAATCGCGGATGGTGATCTCAGTGGGGCTTTCTGGGCTGGGTTTTTTGGTTTCCAGGCGCACGACGTTGCGCTGCCGGAGTTGCAACTCGGCGGCGTCCTCGACTGTGACGGTGCGCTCGTGTTCGGGGATGTAACTGGAAAGGATGTTGATGAGCGTCGTTTTTCCGGACCCGGTGCCGCCGGAGACGATGATATTCAGTCGAGAGACCACTGTGGCCTCCAGGAAGTGCGCGATGTGATCGGTCAACGAGCCGAAGCGTTTGAGGTCCTCGACCGTCAACTTATCTTTGGCAAACTTGCGGATTGTGATGTTCGGCCCATCGATGGCGCATGGCGGGATAACCGCGTTGACGCGCGATCCATCTGGCAGACGGGCGTCGATTAGCGGATGATCGTATGCGGCCGTCCGCCCCAGTGGCAAAACGATGCGCCTGACGATGCGCACGACGTGATCGTCGTCAAGGAACTTATGCCCTGTCTCCGCCAGCCTCCCATCTTTTTCCACGAAAATGACGTAGGGGCTGTTGACCATAATCTCGGTGATGTCGTCCCGGTCGATCAAGGTCTGGATCGGGCCAAAACCGAAGACTTCATCCATAATGTTCTTGTAAAATTTTTCTTTGGTCAGCCCAGCCGGAATCTTGAGGTTGCCGCTGCTGGAGAATTGTTCCAGGGTCCGGAAAACGGTCTGTTCCCGTTCGGGTGTGCGGTCCCATGGCATATCCAATGGGACGTCGGGGACCAGCTGTTTCCGCAAGTGGTCGGCGATCTGGAGTTGCAACCGTAACTTCGCAGCTCGCTTTTCGGTGATCGCCCCTCGCTGGCGTGGGGTGTCTGGCGGTTCTGGCGCGAGTTCCAGGAATAAATCGTCGTCTACTTTTCTCTTGGACTTGTCTGGTTCAGGCTCTGGCTCGGGTTTGGCTTGCGCCTGAGGTTCTGGTTCAGCGGCTTGTTCCCTTTTAAAAAGCGCCACATTGTCTCCTTTCTATCTGAAGTTTTCCAGGCGATTTAAAATTGAAGTTCTCGCTTTTCGAGCTGTTCCGCGGTATCCAAAGCGCGTGCTATTCGTCCTTATCCATTATGCTATCCTCTAGCAGGGCGACGATGACGGCATACGCCGCCAGCAAATCGCCGTCGCCCAGATGTTGCAGGGATGTCTGGATTTCATTCAGCATGGCGGCGCGTTGGTTGGTGTCTCGCATGAGGATCAGGCTGTCGGCTGTGGGGTACAGGCCGGCTTGTCGCAGAAGATTCCGCGTCGCGCCGCCGGGTTCGGCGTACAGATCGAAGGCGTCCAGTCGTCGCCCGCATCCGGGGCAATCCTCAATCACGTGACCGGCCAATTGCCCCCCGTAGATACGGAATGTCTCATCGTCCAAAATGACGGCGCGTCCGCACTGATGGTAGCGTAGGCCGAACGTTTCCTCGGCGATCCCCTGCGCGATTCGATCTACATCTGGGGGATCAAAGTAGACGATGCCGACTTTTTTCAATTCGGCGGTGAACTGTTCTCGAACCAATGTGAGGTCTGCGTCTAAAGCATCGTCAGGCGTTTCCTCCACGGCTTGGCGCATGGATGTGTACTCGGCGGCCAGTTGTTTGAGTTTGCGATTGAGCATAGTCTGGTTTCTCCTCGACCACTTCGGTCGGTCTGGTTGTTGGGGGATAGTATACCATTTGGCATATCTATCGGCAAGTCTAGCCGTCAGACCTTCCTTCCTTCCTTCCTTCAGAAGGGGTGAAAGCGTGGCTCGCTTCCGTTCAACAGCTCATTGACCACTGGCCCCACCTTCAGCACGTCGTCCACGGAGATGTCGACGTTGGCGTCCGGTGAGCCGTCTACCAGGATCGTCGTCATACCCAGGATTTTGGCCGCCGCCAGGTTGTTGGCGGTATCTTCGACCATGATGCAAGCGGACCCCGGGGCTTCCAGGATTTCTAGCGCCTGCTCGTAGGCCCGCCGGTCGGTCTTGTTGCGTAGCCCCACTTCCTCTATGCCGATGATGCGCTCGAAGTGATCAATCACGCTCAAGGCCTGCAGAACCCGCCGGGCGTACGCTGACGTGCCGTTGGTGTAAATCGCCTTGCGCAATGGAATTGTCTGCAACATCTGCTTCAGCGCCGGGTTCGGTTCGAGATATGCCTGTAGTGGGATATCGTGCACGAATTGGAGGTAGTCAGCGACGTAGCCGTCGGCGACGTAGCCGTCGGCGACGTAACCGTCGGCGACAGTCGCGCGCGCGTCTCTTCGGCTTTCCGCCATCAAGCCGGCTAACGTCGTACTGTACTGCCGCACGTAGCGTTGCCGCATTTCCCTCGCTTCCTCTTGTGTCAGATCGAGGGTTTGTTGTAACCATTGTTGAATGCGCCGGCCAATTTCTTGCATCAATCCATTGTTGCGGGGGTAGAGTGTGTCATCCAGATCGAAGATGACGTATTGGTAGGTTGAGTTCATAGGTCTGTTAGTCCGAGAAATGCTTCTCCGGCGATGATTATATCCATAAATGCCCATTTCGTCTAGCGCTCAATGCGGTAAAATGCTGAATGCATTTTACCGCATTTTCTTGGTTCTCTGGGATTTCTCATGGCGAGACCCTAAAGGTTTTGCTCAAGGCCGCGCAAACAACGTTTTTGCCTTAAACAATGACCTTTTTCCATCAAAACCAGCGCAAAAACCTTTAGGGTCTACGATGGGCCATGCGAAATCCTGAAGACCCATTTTCTTTAAACATTTTCTTTAACGTGACCTTTGACCAGCACTTGTAATCTGCATAACGAATTACACGAATTGTCACTAATTTTTGGTTTTTTCGTATTAATTCGTGGCTAATCTCTCACCGCGACCATGCGAAACCCCAAAGAACCTAAAGTTTGAGAAGGTGCGAGCTGCCGATCTCGCGAATTGAAAGGCGCAAGGGAAATAATCGTGTAGGAGCTGGCGGCCGTGATGGGGAAGTGGGTCAACGGGCGGGCGTGGTCGTCGCGTTGACGGGGCTGATCGTGCTGATCACGCTGGCGCTATTCATCCTGCCCGTCGTGGCAACAGGATAGCGTCGGTGCGCTCAGCGGCGTCATCTCGTTGTGGCGCTTGATTTCAAACCTCTGGATGGGCCGGTTGCCGTTCTGTGGCAATTGGTGCGCGTCGAAGGTGAAACCGAAACCGCTGTCCAGCGTCTCGGTGCTGACCTGTCGACCGAAGGCTTTGCGCAAGAAGACGTAGCGCGATGAGAAAAACAGGGCTTGCCAATCCGCTTCGTAGTGGAGACACAGGGGGCGACGATATTTTAAGACCAATAACTGTTCCGGATGTCTCAGGTCGACGGAGAGCGTCGCAAATGCGCCTTCTAAGCGGTCGATTTCCCCCCGCACCTTGCCCAGGTATTGGCCATTCCACCTCAATGGATCGACCGTGTCCAGCAGGCGAAAGATAATCTCGCTGTCGACCTCGCCCGCACGAGGCAAGTTGATGAAGTTGAAGAGATCGTCGTCGTTCGAAATGACGCCGTTGTGAACGCCAATGACGTGACCGGCCTGGATGGGATGGTTGTTCGTGTTGCGCAACCGGCTGCCCTTGGTCGGCATTCGGGTATGGCCCAGGATGCAGACGGTTTGATTGTCGACGGTCGATATGGCGTCCTGATACCCCTTCATCTCTATCAAATTCGAGGCTTTTACCGGTTGCTTGAAGACCCGGTGACGCCCGTCGGCCTGAATGACAGCCAGGCCGGATGCGTCGCGCCCGCGTTCCTCGTTGAAGACGAAATTGGCCGTATGGATGTCGATGATCTCCCGCCACGTCTCCGGAGAGCGTTCGCTTGGGTGAAGCAGTATGCCCGTCAATCCACACATAAATGACTCCTTGTCTTTGTCCGATCCCCTGTTATCCTCTGCTATCCTAAGAAGCGCATGGTTCCCATATCGGCGTCCCACGTCAGCCCCCGCCAGTTATCCAGGCGCGCCAGGCGTCGATCCAATTCCTGGGGCGTGAGGAACAGTTCGCGGGCCGATTCCCATTTCCACGCTTCCGGGGAGGTGTGGCCCGTCAGTTCCGCCAATTCGATGAAGCGGATCAGGCGCAAATCGCTCTTGTCCCACGACGTCTCCTTTTTCGCGGCGGACGCTTTCTCCTGCAATATCCGCTCAATTTCTTGCCAATCCCGGCCGCTGGCCCGCAAGAGAGAGATGGGCGTCTCTGCCAGGAAGCTGAGCACCTCGAAAGCCGGGTGGTGTTCCTCACTACTCTCGTAGGTCACCCGGGCGAAGCGCCCGAAGAGCGGCTTGAGCAATTCGAGCAATTCGTGGCAGCCTGTTCTCAGTTCGTCGATGATTTCCGGCGTCACGCCGGATGTATCGCTGGTGGCTAAGTTCCCGTCGTTGTTACTCAACATGTCGAGGAGTTCTTTATTGCGCTGCCATTCGCGGATGCGGCCCACGTGGATGACGCCGTACTGGCTCATCTCCACCGCCTTGAGCAGCATAGCCAGGAAGAGAAATGTCTTGGCGACGATGGACGTCGGCGAGAGGTCGGCGTCGGGAAAACGGAACTCCACGTGCAGGTTTCGCACAGCCCCATCCTCGTCGAAGGCGACGTGTTCCAGGTTGAGGAAGTTCTGATGTTCCGGCACGCGGCGGCTATCTTTCAGCAACTTGTAGATTTCCTGCATCGAGTAGACGCCGGGCGTGTGCTGGACCATCTCCAGGTGACTGCTGTAGGTCCGCCGCCGGCAGAGCGATTCCAGAGCGTCCCCGGCGCTGGTCAGGAAGCGCAGATGGGGGGCGTAGCGCCGGGTCAGATTCCAGACGTTAGCCAGGATGATCTCTGGGACAGATTCCGAAAGTCCTACCGTCAAGGCGTGATAATGCAGCCCACAAGTTGGCCGGGCGCGAATACCGGGCGGGAGCAGGGCAAAGAGTTGGGTGTACTGTTCGATTAGTGCGCCATAATGGGGCTGACGACCGATGACCTGGAGCTCCACGCCGCAATGCTCACTGATCACGTCCAGGATGCCGTATCGGCCCAAATTGTTCAGGTCGCCGGTGGGTTGGAGGGCGACGATCAGTTCGGACATCAGCTCTTTTTTTCTGACGCCCTTGGGCAGCGCGAATTCCACCTCTGTGCCGATCTTCACCGTGCGGTAGAGCAGGTCTTTCCAGTACATCGCCTGCTCGTGTGTGAGGCAATCGTCGCGACGATTGCCTCACACACGAGCAGGCGATGTACTGGAAAGACCTGCTCTACCGCACGGTGAAGATCGGCACAGAGGTGGAATTCGCGCTGCCCAAGGGCGTCAGAAAAAAAGAGCTGATGTCCGAACTGATCGTCGCCCTCCAACCCACCGGCGACCTGAACAATTTGGGCCGATACGGCATCCTGGACGTGATCAGTGAGCATTGCGGCGTGGAGCTCCAGGTCATCGGTCGTCAGCCCCATTATGGCGCACTAATCGAACAGTACACCCAACTCTTTGCCCTGCTCCCGCCCGGTATTCGCGCCCGGCCAACTTGTGGGCTGCATTATCACGCCTTGACGGTAGGACTTTCGGAATCTGTCCCAGAGATCATCCTGGCTAACGTCTGGAATCTGACCCGGCGCTACGCCCCCCATCTGCGCTTCCTGACCAGCGCCGGGGACGCTCTGGAATCGCTCTGCCGGCGGCGGACCTACAGCAGTCACCTGGAGATGGTCCAGCACACGCCCGGCGTCTACTCGATGCAGGAAATCTACAAGTTGCTGAAAGATAGCCGCCGCGTGCCGGAACATCAGAACTTCCTCAACCTGGAACACGTCGCCTTCGACGAGGATGGGGCTGTGCGAAACCTGCACGTGGAGTTCCGTTTTCCCGACGCCGACCTCTCGCCGACGTCCATCGTCGCCAAGACATTTCTCTTCCTGGCTATGCTGCTCAAGGCGGTGGAGATGAGCCAGTACGGCGTCATCCACGTGGGCCGCATCCGCGAATGGCAGCGCAATAAAGAACTCCTCGACATGTTGAGTAACAACGACGGGAACTTAGCCACCAGCGATACATCCGGCGTGACGCCGGAAATCATCGACGAACTGAGAACAGGCTGCCACGAATTGCTCGAATTGCTCAAGCCGCTCTTCGGGCGCTTCGCCCGGGTGACCTACGAGAGTAGTGAGGAACACCACCCGGCTTTCGAGGTGCTCAGCTTCCTGGCAGAGACGCCCATCTCTCTCTTGCGGGCCAGCGGCCGGGATTGGCAAGAAATTGAGCGGATATTGCAGGAGAAAGCGTCCGCCGCGAAAAAGGAGACGTCGTGGGACAAGAGCGATTTGCGCCTGATCCGCTTCATCGAATTGGCGGAACTGACGGGCCACACCTCCCCGGAAGCGTGGAAATGGGAATCGGCCCGCGAACTGTTCCTCACGCCCCAGGAATTGGATCGACGCCTGGCGCGCCTGGATAACTGGCGGGGGCTGACGTGGGACGCCGATATGGGAACCATGCGCTTCTTAGGATAGCAGAGGATAACAGGGGATCGGACAAAGACAAGGAGTCATTTATGTGTGGATTGACGGGCATACTGCTTCACCCAAGCGAACGCTCTCCGGAGACGTGGCGGGAGATCATCGACATCCATACGGCCAATTTCGTCTTCAACGAGGAACGCGGGCGCGACGCATCCGGCCTGGCTGTCATTCAGGCCGACGGGCGTCACCGGGTCTTCAAGCAACCGGTAAAAGCCTCGAATTTGATAGAGATGAAGGGGTATCAGGACGCCATATCGACCGTCGACAATCAAACCGTCTGCATCCTGGGCCATACCCGAATGCCGACCAAGGGCAGCCGGTTGCGCAACACGAACAACCATCCCATCCAGGCCGGTCACGTCATTGGCGTTCACAACGGCGTCATTTCGAACGACGACGATCTCTTCAACTTCATCAACTTGCCTCGTGCGGGCGAGGTCGACAGCGAGATTATCTTTCGCCTGCTGGACACGGTCGATCCATTGAGGTGGAATGGCCAATACCTGGGCAAGGTGCGGGGGGAAATCGACCGCTTAGAAGGCGCATTTGCGACGCTCTCCGTCGACCTGAGACATCCGGAACAGTTATTGGTCTTAAAATATCGTCGCCCCCTGTGTCTCCACTACGAAGCGGATTGGCAAGCCCTGTTTTTCTCATCGCGCTACGTCTTCTTGCGCAAAGCCTTCGGTCGACAGGTCAGCACCGAGACGCTGGACAGCGGTTTCGGTTTCACCTTCGACGCGCACCAATTGCCACAGAACGGCAACCGGCCCATCCAGAGGTTTGAAATCAAGCGCCACAACGAGATGACGCCGCTGAGCGCACCGACGCTATCCTGTTGCCACGACGGGCAGGATGAATAGCGCCAGCGTGATCAGCACGATCAGCCCCGTCAACGCGACGACCACGCCCGCCCGTTGACCCACTTCCCCATCACGGCCGCCAGCTCCTACACGATTATTTCCCTTGCGCCTTTCAATTCGCGAGATCGGCAGCTCGCACCTTCTCAAACTTTAGGTTCTTTGGGGTTTCGCATGGTCGCGGTGAGAGATTAGCCACGAATTAATACGAAAAAACCAAAAATTAGTGACAATTCGTGTAATTCGTTATGCAGATTACAAGTGCTGGTCAAAGGTCACGTTAAAGAAAATGTTTAAAGAAAATGGGTCTTCAGGATTTCGCATGGCCCATCGTAGACCCTAAAGGTTTTTGCGCTGGTTTTGATGGAAAAAGGTCATTGTTTAAGGCAAAAACGTTGTTTGCGCGGCCTTGAGCAAAACCTTTAGGGTCTCGCCATGAGAAATCCCAGAGAACCAAGAAAATGCGGTAAAATGCATTCAGCATTTTACCGCATTGAGCGCTAGACGAAATGGGCATTTATGGATATAATCATCGCCGGAGAAGCATTTCTCGGACTAACAGACCTATGAACTCAACCTACCAATACGTCATCTTCGATCTGGATGACACACTCTACCCCCGCAACAATGGATTGATGCAAGAAATTGGCCGGCGCATTCAACAATGGTTACAACAAACCCTCGATCTGACACAAGAGGAAGCGAGGGAAATGCGGCAACGCTACGTGCGGCAGTACAGTACGACGTTAGCCGGCTTGATGGCGGAAAGCCGAAGAGACGCGCGCGCGACTGTCGCCGACGGTTACGTCGCCGACGGCTACGTCGCCGACGGCTACGTCGCTGACTACCTCCAATTCGTGCACGATATCCCACTACAGGCATATCTCGAACCGAACCCGGCGCTGAAGCAGATGTTGCAGACAATTCCATTGCGCAAGGCGATTTACACCAACGGCACGTCAGCGTACGCCCGGCGGGTTCTGCAGGCCTTGAGCGTGATTGATCACTTCGAGCGCATCATCGGCATAGAGGAAGTGGGGCTACGCAACAAGACCGACCGGCGGGCCTACGAGCAGGCGCTAGAAATCCTGGAAGCCCCGGGGTCCGCTTGCATCATGGTCGAAGATACCGCCAACAACCTGGCGGCGGCCAAAATCCTGGGTATGACGACGATCCTGGTAGACGGCTCACCGGACGCCAACGTCGACATCTCCGTGGACGACGTGCTGAAGGTGGGGCCAGTGGTCAATGAGCTGTTGAACGGAAGCGAGCCACGCTTTCACCCCTTCTGAAGGAAGGAAGGAAGGAAGGTCTGACGGCTAGACTTGCCGATAGATATGCCAAATGGTATACTATCCCCCAACAACCAGACCGACCGAAGTGGTCGAGGAGAAACCAGACTATGCTCAATCGCAAACTCAAACAACTGGCCGCCGAGTACACATCCATGCGCCAAGCCGTGGAGGAAACGCCTGACGATGCTTTAGACGCAGACCTCACATTGGTTCGAGAACAGTTCACCGCCGAATTGAAAAAAGTCGGCATCGTCTACTTTGATCCCCCAGATGTAGATCGAATCGCGCAGGGGATCGCCGAGGAAACGTTCGGCCTACGCTACCATCAGTGCGGACGCGCCGTCATTTTGGACGATGAGACATTCCGTATCTACGGGGGGCAATTGGCCGGTCACGTGATTGAGGATTGCCCCGGATGCGGGCGACGACTGGACGCCTTCGATCTGTACGCCGAACCCGGCGGCGCGACGCGGAATCTTCTGCGACAAGCCGGCCTGTACCCCACAGCCGACAGCCTGATCCTCATGCGAGACACCAACCAACGCGCCGCCATGCTGAATGAAATCCAGACATCCCTGCAACATCTGGGCGACGGCGATTTGCTGGCGGCGTATGCCGTCATCGTCGCCCTGCTAGAGGATAGCATAATGGATAAGGACGAATAGCACGCGCTTTGGATACCGCGGAACAGCTCGAAAAGCGAGAACTTCAATTTTAAATCGCCTGGAAAACTTCAGATAGAAAGGAGACAATGTGGCGCTTTTTAAAAGGGAACAAGCCGCTGAACCAGAACCTCAGGCGCAAGCCAAACCCGAGCCAGAGCCTGAACCAGACAAGTCCAAGAGAAAAGTAGACGACGATTTATTCCTGGAACTCGCGCCAGAACCGCCAGACACCCCACGCCAGCGAGGGGCGATCACCGAAAAGCGAGCTGCGAAGTTACGGTTGCAACTCCAGATCGCCGACCACTTGCGGAAACAGCTGGTCCCCGACGTCCCATTGGATATGCCATGGGACCGCACACCCGAACGGGAACAGACCGTTTTCCGGACCCTGGAACAATTCTCCAGCAGCGGCAACCTCAAGATTCCGGCTGGGCTGACCAAAGAAAAATTTTACAAGAACATTATGGATGAAGTCTTCGGTTTTGGCCCGATCCAGACCTTGATCGACCGGGACGACATCACCGAGATTATGGTCAACAGCCCCTACGTCATTTTCGTGGAAAAAGATGGGAGGCTGGCGGAGACAGGGCATAAGTTCCTTGACGACGATCACGTCGTGCGCATCGTCAGGCGCATCGTTTTGCCACTGGGGCGGACGGCCGCATACGATCATCCGCTAATCGACGCCCGTCTGCCAGATGGATCGCGCGTCAACGCGGTTATCCCGCCATGCGCCATCGATGGGCCGAACATCACAATCCGCAAGTTTGCCAAAGATAAGTTGACGGTCGAGGACCTCAAACGCTTCGGCTCGTTGACCGATCACATCGCGCACTTCCTGGAGGCCACAGTGGTCTCTCGACTGAATATCATCGTCTCCGGCGGCACCGGGTCCGGAAAAACGACGCTCATCAACATCCTTTCCAGTTACATCCCCGAACACGAGCGCACCGTCACAGTCGAGGACGCCGCCGAGTTGCAACTCCGGCAGCGCAACGTCGTGCGCCTGGAAACCAAAAAACCCAGCCCAGAAAGCCCCACTGAGATCACCATCCGCGATTGCGTCGTCAACGCTTTGCGAATGCGCCCAGAACGAATCGTGGTCGGCGAGTGCCGCTCAGGAGAGGCCCTGGATATGCTCCAGGCGATGAACACGGGGCACGATGGCAGTATGACGACCATTCACTCCAACTCCCCCCGCGACTGCATCTCCCGCCTGGAGACATTGGTCCTTATGGCTGGCGTGGAAATGCCGATGATCACCATCCGCAAGCAGATCGCCTCTGCCATTAACCTGATCGTCCAGGCCTCCCGTTTGCGAGATGGCAGCCGGAAAGTGACCCAGGTCACCGAAGTCCTGGGGATGGAGGGAGAGAACGTCGTCATGCAAGATCTGTTCCAGTTCTACGACGAGGGGGATGACCCGGATAGCAAAGTGCTGGGTTATCACGGATCGACCGGTATGCGGCCCAATTGCGACGCGACGCTCAAGCGATACGGTTTCGAGCTGCCAGCGTCGATGTTTATGAAAGGCCCGCCCCGCCAGTGACAATTTGTCAACCTCCCGCCCTCTCAAAATGATAGCAAATAGAGGAGACTAACCTCTGTTGGGCTGTTTTGGCACAGAAACGGCCAACGGGGGTTGGCCTATTACCCATAAGGCGATTACAGAATTCAGGCTCTTTAGGGTTTTGCATAGTTCCGCTCTAAGGCGATTGCCGATCCCCGTTGTTAGTGGCGCAGCATCATCGTATCCCTAAATGTGGCTCGGATGGCAATCGTAGGTTGCACGCAATCCGAGTCGAGCGCGGCTGACGCCATGCAAAATCCCAGAGAGCCACAAATATAAATGCGTTTGCCCTGGCCCTAAAGCAGCTTGCGGCATTCTACCAACAACACACTCGCAGCCAATACAGCCACGCCGCCGACGAGCGCCAGGCACAGCAAGGCCGCCCCATCATTCTGCTGCACGTCAGTCGCGACGCGAAGGACGCCGTCATCCTCCGCGTCGGCGCAGGCAGCCCCCACCGGCAAAGCCAACAAAAGCGCCAGGGCAATAATAACCGCGCCAATAACACGAATCGTTGTTATTTGACCGAACATCGTCTGAGCACCTCCTGTGTCGTATCTTCTCACAAGCAGTCCATCCCTGATTATAGAGTAGCAGAAAGTCGCACACGTCGCTGGACGAAACAACGCTGTCCGACAGTCGCTGAAATGACGAAAGCTGTATCAATACATTTCGGCTGTTTGACGCTTATCATACGCCCAATCTACGGCGCTGTAGCCATCGCCCCAATTAAACACGTTTCAAGCCCTCAATTTTGCTTGCCGATACGCAACGCATGTGGTACACTATCCCAGTTCTAGCTATCTGAGTAGCAGTCTAAATATAACGAGCGAAGGAGTAATCATATGAGCGAGAAGAAAGGCCGTGTCTTCTCCGGCGCGCGCCCCACCGGCCGACAACATCTCGGAAATTACCTGGGCGCAATTCGGAATTACGTCGCTTTGCAGGACGATTACGATTGCATTTATTGCATCGTCGATTTGCACGCCCTCACCACCCTGGAAAACACCCATAAACTGAAGGAATGGACCTACGAGATGGCCCTCGATTGGCTAGCCGCCGGGATGGACCCGGACGAGGGCAGCATCCTCTTCATCCAATCCCACGTCCCTCAGGTGGAGGAATTGCACCTCTTACTCTCGATGGCGACGCCGCTGGGTTGGCTGACCCGCTTGCCGACGTTCAAGGAGAAGGTCCGCCAGCAACCGGACAACGTCAATTATGGGTTGGTCGGTTACCCGGTGTTGATGGCGGCCGATATCACGCTCTACAAGGCCGACACCGTCCCCGTGGGGGTCGATCAGGCGCCGCACCTGGAGTTCACGCGGGAGATCGTGCGCCGCTTTAACCATCACTTCGGCGAAATTTTGATCGAACCCCAGGCCAAGCACACCGAGTTCACCAAGGTGTTAGGCCTGGATGGGGAAAGCAAGATGAGCAAATCCCTCGACAACCACATCGAGATCGCCGCCTCGCCCGAGGAGATCACGAAGCGAGTGATGCAGATGAAGACCGACCCGGCCCGCAAGTACCGGGACGATCCGGGACATCCGGAGGTGTGCAACGTCTTCTCGCTGCACGGGTTTTTCTCCCCGGACCAGGCGGCCCAGATCGAGGTGGATTGTCGCGCCGGTGAGATCGGGTGCGTGCAGTGCAAACGCTTGTTTGCCGAGAACCTGAGCGCCTACTTCGCCCCTTTCCGCGAGCGACGGGCGAAGTTGGCCGAAAATCCGGACGACGTGTGGGACATATTGACCGACGGCGCCCGCCGCGCCTCCGAAATCGCCGCCGAGACCATGGCCGAGGTCAAGGCTGCGATCGGACTGCCCTGATTTTCTACCGATGTCTGATGAATCCGTGACCGTCGCCGACCTTCGCCGGCGCGTGGCGCAATTCGTGGCCGCTCGCGACTGGGAGCAATATCACCAGCCGAAGAACCTGAGCATGTCCATCGCCATCGAGGCGGCCGAGTTGATGGAGCATTTCCAGTGGATCGGCCCGGACCAATCCAACCAGGCCTTGCAAGACGCCGATGAGTTGGCAGCCGTGGCCGACGAGTTAGCCGACGTCTTGATTTACAGCCTCAGCCTGGCCAACGTGCTGGAGATCGACGTGAGCGCCGCTATCCTGGGCAAGCTGGCGAGAAATGAGCGTCGCTTCCCTGTCCAATCCTGGCGAGGACGCGCGCGCGGGATTGAGATAAAGGATGAGATATGAGAACAGTCATACAACGCGTGACGCGAGCTTCGGTGCAAATCGACGGCGAAATTGCCGGCGCCATTGACCGGGGCGTCGTCGTCCTGGTGGGCGTCACCCACGACGACACGGAGGCACAGGCCGAGTGGTTGGCGCGCAAGATCGCCGGCCTGCGCATTTTCGAGGATCGCGAGGGCAAGATGAACGCCGGTCTGCTCGACGTGAATGGCGCAGCGTTGGTCATCTCACAGTTCACGCTCTACGCCGACGCGCGCAAGGGCCGCCGGCCCAGTTTCACCGACGCCGCGCCGCCGGAGATAGCCGAACCGCTCGTGGAGCACCTGATCCAGGGGTTGAGAGATCATCACGTGCCCGTCGAGAGCGGCGTTTTCGGCGCACACATGCGGGTGGAGATCCACAACGACGGGCCGGTGACCATCCTGCTTGAGCGTTAGTGAGAGGTAGATATGTCTTCATCGCCGATCGAAATTGTGCCCATTGGGAACGCCGAAGGACGTCGGCGCTTCGTCCGTTTCCCGTGGCAGATTTACCGTGACGACCCTCTCTGGGTTCCGCCCCTGATCCGCAGTCAACTGCACACCCTGGACCCGCAACGCGGGTCGTTCTTTCGTTACGGAGAAGCCGCGCTGTTTATGGCGCAGCGAAACGGGCGGGACGTGGGCCGCATCGCAGGCTGGATCAACCACAGCGCCAACCAATACCTCAATGAACGAGCCGCCGGTTTCGGATTCTTCGAGGCGATCGACGATTTCGAGGTCGCCAGCGCGCTCCTGGACGCCGCCTGTCGTTGGGCCCTTGAGCGCGGGATGACGGTGATCCGGGGGCCCTTCTATTTCTCGATGGATGATTCCCCGGGTGTGCTCATGGAGGGGTTTGACACCTCGCCGGTCTTATTGTGCGGGCACAGCCCTCCTTACTACGCCGATCTATTGACCCACTACGGGATGGACCAATACCGGGACGCTTACGCTTACCGGGGAGATTTAGCCGCCCTGGAGGGAGACGTGGGGAACTTACCCGCCAAGATTCTCCGCGTGGCGGACATTGTGAGACGTCGGACCGGCGTCCAGGTACGGAGCGCAAACAAAGCGCGCTGGGACGCCGAGGTCGCGCGGGTGATGCACCTGGTCAACGAAGCGATGGGCGCGATGCGCAACCACGTCCCGATGGACGAGCAAGAATTCGCTCGTTTCGTGGAGGAACTGCGCCCGGTCATCGACTGTGACCTGATCATGTTCGCCGAGATCGATGGAGAAGCGGTGGGGTTCTCGGCGACCATCCCCGACATCCACCAGGCGCTCAAACAAATCGACGGGCGGCTCTTCCCCTGGGGCTGGCTGCGACTCTGGCGCGACCGGCGCCGGATCGACGTCGCCAGCCTCAAGCTGCTGGCCGTGCTGGAAAAATACCGCGGCCGGGGCATCGACGCCCTGCTTTACCGGGAGACCGCCAAAGCCCTGTTGCGCAAAGGGTATCGCTGGGTCGATATGTCGTTGACGGCCGACGACAATCAGAAAATCAATCAACTGGCCCGTAAACTGGGTTGGGAGCTGTACAAGACCTACCGGACCTACCAGATGGCGTTGGATTCGCCCGAAGATACCGGTGATTGAGGCGTTCATTTGTCGGGCCAGGGTATCGCTGGTATAATTAAATAGACGACGATAGTAGGAATTAGATGTAGGGCCGTTCTGTATGGGCTAAGTTGGTGCGGGAGATGTCGTGATCACTCGTCATGCGTTGACACTCTTACATGGGCAGATTTTTTTCGTCCTGGGGCTTTCCATCATCTTCTTGGCCCACCGCAACACGAGACTGGAAATCGCCCGTGGGTTACTCCCCCTGGCGATTTTTGGATTTTGTGAAGCCTTAACAGTCTGGCTCCCCGTGTGGTTCATGCCATTCAATGACTGGGGCGCCTGGGTGCGCGTCGGCCTGCTGGGAATCGGATACGCCTCATTGGCGGCTATGGCCCTCCAAACGAACATCCCGCCAGACAAGCAACGGAGATACGAACCGTGGCTTTATGCCGCGGGACTGTTGCTCCTGTGGGGATTGGGCTTGTATTTCGCGCACATCCTCGGCGTATCGACCGCCCCCTTACAAGTCGGGGGAGAGATCGCCGCTCGCTATGGCCTGGCGCTGCCCGGCGCCATGCTAGGCGCGCGGGGTCTACGTCGACAAACCTACCGCACGATTGCCAAAGAGCGGCTTGCACTGATCAAACCTCACCTGCGAGTCGTCTGGCTCGCCCTGGGCGCCTTCGCACTCTTCGGCGGAGCGATTCCGCCCCAGTCCGCTTTCTTCCCGTCAAACGTATTAAACGAACAACAGTTCCTCCATCGCCTGGGCGTTCCGATCGCGCTGCCGCGCGCGCTTTGCGGCCTGGCGATCACCTATGGCGTCGTTCGCTCATTAAGCATCGTCCTGCGAGAGATGGAAGTCTGGTTGGAGGATGTGGAGCAAATCCAAGCGCTGGCCCTGGAACGAGAGCGAATCGGGCGAGACCTACACGATGGCACCATCCAATCCATCTACGCCGCCGGCCTGATGCTAGAAGGGGCCAGATACAGCATCGACGCGGAGCCAGAAACAGCCAAAGCCCAACTCAGCCGGGCAATTGAAAGCCTGAACCAGACGATCCAGGATATTCGACGATACATCTTCAACCTGCGGGGGGAGATGCCGGACGAGAACCTGGAGAAAAGCCTTCGCGAGATCATCAAAGACTTCCGCATCAACACATTGTTGGAGACAGAGTTCATTGTCGATAGAAAGAACTCACACGGCAGGCTGATCAACGCCGAACAACGTCAGCACATCTTCCAGATTGCGCGGGAGGCGTTGACCAATGTCGCCCGTCACGCGCGAGCTCGCAGCGTTAAGGTCTCATTACAATACAACCCAGACGACTTACAAATCTGCATCACCGACGATGGCGTGGGCCTCCCCGCGCTGCCGATCAACAAAGGAAATGGATTGCGCAACATCCAAGAGCGCACCCGCCTGCTCAACGGCAATCTCAACATCTACACCGCCCCAGACGAAGGCATGACCCTGATCTTGAGCGTGCCCTACGAAAAATAGATAGAAGGAGTTACCCAGTTGAGGAATTTCTCATGCTAAAAATTATCGTTGTTGACGACCACGAGGTCGTCCGCGTAGGATTAAAGGCGCTGATTGAGCGACACCCCAACTTCACAGTGATAGACGAAGCGGCGACCGCCAAAGAAGCGGTCCAAAAATCGCTGCTTATGCGCCCCGATGTGGTCGTGATGGATATCCGCCTGCTGGGCGGAAGCGGAATCGATGCGTGCAAGCAAATCGTCGAACAAGACCCGGACATCAAGATCATTATGCTCACCTCTTACGCCGAGGATGACATGTTATTCGATGCTATCGCCGCCGGCGCCTGTGGATACGTGTTGAAACAGATTGGCAGCGACGAGTTAATCCGAGCAATCGAAGCCGTGGGCAGAGGAGAAGCGCTCCTGGACCCGGCGATCACCCAAAAGGTCTTCGCCCGCGTGCGAGAAGCGACGCGCCGAGAATACGAGGAAGCGTTCGCTACCCTGACCGATCAAGAAATGCGCGTCTTATCCCACGTCTCTCAGGGTATGACCAACCGAGAGATCGCCGAAGAGCTCTTCCTGGGAGAAGGCACCATCCGCAATTATGTCAGCAGCATCCTCAGGAAATTGGATCTGACCAATCGAGCAGAAGCGGCGGCGTACGCCGTAGAACATCACCTCAAGGAATTCATCTAGCGAGCGCCTACTCAGGAATATATTTCATTCACGGGTATTGCGTCTAAACCTCCCACAGGTAAGTCAAAAGCCGTCGGCTACGGAAAGCCGACCTACGCAACCAGATTCCCGGGTTAACAAGGCGAGCGTAACACAGAGGGGACAAGAAATAGAGGGAAAAGGGACTTGAAGGTTCGTTATCAGGGGCAAAAGCGGGGGTGAAGCGGTAACATAATCAAAAGTGCCAGCTTCCTGAAGATGAGGTATACTCTACCTCGTCGAAGAAACACCAAAAGGAGGCTGGCAAAATGAAGTGTAGCACAGAATGGAGAAAAAGCTACTTTGAGTGGGGCAGCGTGCTGTACGCTGTAGCGATGATGACACTGGTACTGCTGG
>DAOTUC010000136.1:0-6162 GCA_034437315.1 Anaerolineae bacterium | reverse complement strand
GCGTGTACACTTTGATGGATGAAGGTCATCGTTTACCTCGTGGATTAGGATAGGCAGGTCGCTGTTCTACCAAAGTGGGGACATTGGGCTCTGGTGTAGCGTGGATGTACTTTTCGGCCAGGACAGGCTCTTGCTCGCCGTGCAAGGATTCTATTGGTTAGGCCCTAACCTGGACGAGCCAGAACCAATAAAGGATGCCGATGGCAGAAGCGAAGCGGCTCTTGCTTGCCGTGCAAGGATCCTATTGGTTAGGCCCTAACGCATCAGGAGCGAGTTTTCTGACGAACAATCGTCCCAATACGCGTCTTTGACTTTTGCCTGCTCCCAAGTATACTATAAGGTCTAACCAATCAAATCCTTGTTCGCCGTGCAAGAACTTGCCGTCGATGGCCCTTATTGGCTCTGGCTCTGCTTAGGGGCTACTGACAAAAGAAAATGCCTCACAGCTTCTGCGGAGATCAAGGCGTGGCATGCTGTTTTCACGCAACCGCTCTCTGAGAAACCGAGGTATGCTCACAACCTGTATCTGTGTGTCCATTATAACCGCTATGCTGGTAGCATTCTGCTCCCCAGTGTGCGACGAGGTCCCGAATTTCACGGTACGTCACGTATATCACAGAATGAACATCGTCAGAATCATCAGCTCTTTTTACATACTTGCCTGGCCCAGCTCCAGGCCGACCCCTTACCACGACGGGGCTGCCGTGTGCCTGGCACCCATTCTAAACCAGGTTTATGCCCAATACCCGTGAATGAGTAGCGGCTCATTGACGAAATATGCTTGCTCACGGCCCGGCAACGATTGAAATCGTCGCCTGATACTTCAAGTGCGTGCGGATACACAGCATTCGACAAACGCACGGGTGATCGGGCCCGAACCGGTTTTCAACCGGTTTCGAGTATCAGCGGGGCGTTTCAACGCGCCGCGTGACCAAGTCAAGATTTCATTCACAGGTATTGGGTTTATGCCTCTCACTCGCCTTGCGCCAGGCCACATCCAGCGCACATTATCTGAATCATACGCTAGTTGACGATTAACACCGCTGGCTGGATGTCTGTTGACACGCACTCGCAGCAGACACATAGCCACTAATGAGGACGATATGGACCTGACGGGCATTCAGCTGGGGCAGTATCACATTGTCGAGCAGCTCAATGTAGGCGGCATGGCCGAGGTATACAAAGCCTATCAACCCAGTCTCGACCGCTACGTGGCTGTCAAAGTCATCTCTTCCGAGTTAGGCCGCGACCCGACGTTCTTGAAACACTTCGAGCGAGAGGCCAGGACGCTGGCGCAACTCGAGCACCCCAACATCTTGCCAATCTACGATAGCGGCCGTCACGGCGATACGCCCTACTTGGTGATACAGTACGTCCGGGGAGGCACGCTGGCGGAGCGGTTAGGTAAGCCCCTGTCGATTGAAAAGGCCGCAAGCTTTGCTTGTCAGGTGGGGGATGCGTTAGGCTATGCCCACGCTTTTGGAGTCGTTCATCTCGACGTGAAGCCATCCAACGTGCTTTTCAGCAGGTCTGGAAGCGTACTGCTGGCCGATTTTGGCATCGCGCGGGTCATCCAGCCTAAACAGAGGACAACACTCGGTTCAGATGCGGCCGGTGGGACGCCGGCTTACATGGCACCGGAGCAACGCGCCGGAAAACCCGTCGATGGGCGCGCCGACATTTATGCATTGGGCGTGCTGCTCTACGAATTGCTCACCGGCAAGCGAGCTGCTGAACAAACACTGCTGACACGCTCTTTGAGTGCCATTCGTATCCCTGCCCCAATGCGAGATGTCATCGCCTGTGCTACAGCCACCGATCCCGATGAGCGGTATGAGGTGAC
This sequence comes from Anaerolineae bacterium, assembly GCA_034437315.1. Lineage (GTDB taxonomy): Bacteria > Chloroflexota > Anaerolineae > B4-G1 > B4-G1 > DSAR01. The sequence goes on along the minus strand of DAOTUC010000136.1, from coordinate 4,319 downwards.
CGAGGATTTCGTCGCTGCCGTAGAGGAAGCGTTGCTCGAGATCCAGGGAGAATATGCCAAACCGCCCACATCGACGCATCAAGCCCTGGAGGCCGTCGCCATCGCCACATTTATAGTGATAGGGGTGGCGCTAGGCACCTATACCGTAAAGCTGATCGTCAATAACCAAAATTCTATATGGGGGTCTCTTATATGGATGGGAGCTCTTACCGGGTCTATTAGTTGTCTGTTGAACGCCGCTCTACTGATCTTACGCGACCGTACCAGGCCGATGTCCTTAGCCCTGTTAGGCGCGATCGTCCTGATCTTCGTAGGGGGCATGTATTTGCTAATCCCACTCTCATTTGCAGTAGATTTTCTATCGGCAGAGACGCTTTCCTCTCTCAAGCTTAGCACACGCTTAAATTTTATTCTGCCTGAACTGCTATGTCTGTTGCCGGGCATGCTGATGTTACTCGCCGCGGCGGGTCTTTACGCCTACCATCATCGTCGTCCTCGCGCGGTTATCCAGGGGACCGTTCAACGCACGCGCCGGATAGCGGAGCGGAAGTCCCTCGCCTCGGCTGTGCGACGCGCCCGTCTCGACACCCGCAAAACGCGCAACGAGATACTCAAAATGCTGATCGGGATGTTTGGATTGGCGGCCGTGGCACGCGTGCTGATCTACTTCGTACCAGAAAAATCAGCTATCGCCTTTCTAGCCGCAACACTACAATATGGATTGGCCTACGGTGCTGTGCTTCTGGGTGTGGCACTCATTGTGTGGTACGCCTATCGCAGGATCACTGCAACTCCCGACGCCTCCGTTGAGCAGACGCTGCCTCATGTCTTGTCCAACATTGAAGCACGACAAAAGCGACTGAAAAAAGCATACGACTACCAGGCGCGCATCAAGGAGGTCATCGCACAGGCCCGTGAAGGCCCCTTACGTGAGCGTCTGCAGGCATCCACACGGCGGTTGGACGAGTGGATCGCTTATCTGGAACGTCTGACCGCCCGTCTGAACGAGCTTGAACGGGATCCCATCTTCCGGCGCGATCGCAGCACTGTGCCGCGCGCTGTCCATATGCTGGAGGCACGGTTGATTGAGGATCGGGACACTGATACAAGTGTCAAAGAAGCGGTGCACCAGACGTTGGCGGCCCGCCAATCGCAACTGCGTTATCTGCGTGCGCTGGAGCGTGTGATGACCCAGGCTGAGCTATACAGCGACGAGACCGTCGCGGCGCTGGGAACGATCTACTCTCAGGTGTTGCTAGTGGATGCCAGAGATGTACGAAGTGGATGCGCTCAGCGTCTGCGGGCCGATATAGATGAGCAGGTGCAAGCCTTGAGCGACTTACTGGATGCGATAGCCGAGGTTCAAGAGCACCGACAAGATGCGTTGGCCTAGAATTACCCCCGGGTTGCTGATACTCGCTCTGGCGGTCATTCTCACTGGTGGCTGCTCCTCGCTCTTCGAGTGGGTCGGGCACGAGCCCGAGCCGGGATTGGTGCAGCTAACCCATTACAGAAGCACTAGCACCGATCCTGCCTGGTCACCGGATGGACGGCAGGTCGTGTTTGTGTCTAAGCATGCAGATCCTAATCCGGAGTCCTATGGTGGACACTTTCGAGAGATCTTCACCATTGCGGTAGACAGCGGCGACGTCAAACGCATCACATATGGCCCGCAGCCCAAGAGCGAGCCGGCATGGTCGCCGGATGGGAGGACTATCGCGTTCAGCAATGGCGGCCGACGCCTCTGTCTCATGCGATCCGACGGCAGCCATCTTTACTGCCTCTCTGCTACAAACGCCTTCCGGCTGGCCTGGGCGCCGGATAGCACGCGTCTGGCATACGGTACGGGGGATGAAATCCACCTCCTGCGAGTCGACAGGGGGAAACCGGTCGCTCCGGCCGAGCCTGTTTGTCGAGGCAGTTATCCCGTTTGGTCGCCCGATGGACGCTGCCTGGCGTACTCTCCCAGCGCCCGCAGCGGCGACGTGTACGTGATGAACGCCGATGGCTCGAACGCCACCTTGCTGCTGGAGGCAGACGAGGCCGCGAATCCGTTTGGCTGGTCGCCCGACGGGCGGTTTATCTTTGTCAACCGTGGCAGTGGCTACTCACAACTGTATGCCATTAGCGCAGCAGGGGGGAACGAAATCCGCCTGACAAACAACGCTGAGTACCACTCGTCGCCCAGGCTCTCTCCCGATGGTACACGTATCGTCTTCCACTCCCTGCGCGACGAGGGATATAACATCTACATGATGGATGTCCGCGGCGTGCCGCTAGCAGATCCCAACGCCGCTTGCCTGAAGCGTCGGCTGGGCCACACCGACGACCACCCGGCCTGGTCGCCGGATGGAAAGAAAATTGCCTTTACCTCGGCGCGCGATGGAGCCCCCGGGATTTATCTCTTCGACGTTGATACTCGAACCACGTCTCGCCTGCTCCCTCAGGTCACCGTTGACCCTGAGAGCAAGCTCTCCTGGGCCCCTGATGGAACCCGACTCGCATTCGCAGCGCCGCACGGGGAAGCCGCTTCGCTGTCTATTTCATCTTTGGAAAGCGGCGATCTTGAGATCTACGTCGCTCAGATCGATGAGATGGGTAATAACCCTCAACCAATCCGCCTTACAAATCATCCCGCTCAGGATACAATGCCGGTGTGGTCTCCCGACGGCGACCGGCTGGCTTTCCAATCCAACCGCAACGGTGGTCCCGATATCTACTTGCTTGATCTGGCGACTCGTGCGGTATCGCGCCTGACTCACGACGGTGCGGACAATGCGCCTTATGCGTGGTCACCCGATGGCACGCAAATCGCGTTTACCGCTGTGTACGGGGGGCCCCCGGACATCTACGTGATGGACGCCGATGGCTCAAACGTGCGCCGTCTGACGCGAGGTCAGGCCGTAAATAGCGCCCCCACCTGGTCACCCGATGGTGAGCGGCTCGTGTTTGTCTCTGACCGCGACGGCGACGCCGAGCTCTACGTGGTAGACATCGAAGGAGGTCATGCAGCCCGTGTGACGAACAACACGACTGAGGATAGATCGCCAGCCTGGTCACCGGATGGAGATCGTCTGGCGTTCGTGTCGTTGTACGGTGTGTGTATAGAGTCCGCGCCGGAGAGGTAATCGTGACCTGGAAAAGCTTTGTCCCGACGTGGCGATCGGAGCGGCTATATATCCTCTTGGTGATATCCATAATCGTATTCGTTGCCGTCTATTTAGTGCCCGACCCGCCCGGCTACGCTCCGCCACCGACGGCTACTCCTCTGCCCACGCCGCTCCTCCCATTGACACGCCTGACGAAAGACGAAGCGAGAGACTTAGCGCCGGTCTGGTCCCCGGACGGAGAGCACATCGCTTTCCAAAGATCGCATCATCAGGTCGGTCCTGTGTATATCATGCGGGCCGATGGCTCAGACCTCACGCGCTTGACCCAATCTCGCTGTATGACTCTGGACATCACTTGGTCTCCGGATGGGGAACGCATCGCTTACGTGAGTGGAGGAGCAATCTACACCGTTAGCGCTGATGGTAGTCGCCTGGCTCAACTGACAGAGGAGGTTGATATAATCCGCGCGATCCACAGGGAGCTAACCTGGTCGCCCGACGGCCGAGCGATCGCCTTCATCCTAGACTACGATGGGGTGCCTGATCTCTACATCGTCACCATCGACGATGGAAAGGTGACCCGCTTGACGAAGAATCACGCCTGGACGCAGCATCCAACCTGGTCTCCCGACAGCAGGGTCATCGCGTTCCACTCCACCCGTGCAGGCACCGTCGCCATCTACACGTTAGACCTGGCCTGTGTCGAAAAATGCAAGCAGGATACCCCATGCCTGACGCGCCTGACGGATACCACGTCGGGGAACCTAGAACCCACCTGGTCACCAGATGGGACGCGCATCGCGTTCACCTCTCTGCGCGATGGTAACCCGGAGATTTACGTTATGGACGCCGATGGGAGCCGGCAAACGCGCTTGACCCGCTCGTCGGGTGTGGATCGCTTGCCCACCTGGTCTCCAGATGGAGCGCATATTGCGTTTCTTTCGAGTCCCGACCTGCGGCAAGTGCACAACGATATCTACGTTATCCGCCCCGATGGCAGTGATCTGCGGCAGCTGACCAACGATGGGTTGGTGAGATCAATTGCCTGGGCACCTGACGGTCGGCAAATTGCGTTCGTCTCACTCCGAGATAATCCCCAGCCCCGACGCTGCTCGTCGTGCAACACTGAAATCTACACAGTAGCGGTAAGCAAATAGCTTGACAATGTTAACTTCGAGTCCCACGGCGATTGAAACCGTGTGCAACGGC
>DAOTUC010000135.1:0-4131 GCA_034437315.1 Anaerolineae bacterium | reverse complement strand
TGCCCAGGGTGATCAGACTGTCTTTCAGCAGGGGGATCAATTGTTGCTGTCGGATTTGTTCCCAGCCGCGATCCAGCCACAGCAGGCCCAGTAAAATAGCAGTATCTGGGCGGGCTAACAGCGCCAGCGTGGAGAGCACGGCCATCAGACGCGGACGGTTGGCAATGTGGGTGTAAGCGGAGGCGAGCAAGAACGCGATAGTGAGATCGGTCTCCATTCCGCCGATGGCGAAGGTGACGGAGTAGGGGGCGATGGCCCACAGCAGGGCGGCGGCCGTGGCCGGTCCCCAGCGCCCGGTGACACGTTTCCCCAAGCCGTAGAGCAAACCAACGGAGACGGCGCCGGCGAGCGCGTTGACGATCAGCGCCAGCGTGGGGAAATCGCGCACACCGGTCAGCAGCGCCAGTCCAGCCATTAGCAGCGTGTAGAGCGGCGTGGTGGTGCCCAGCACCCGTTCGCCAGGATTGTAGACGAAACCGTGCCCCTCAAGCAGGTTGTGTGCGTAGCGGAAGGTGATGTATGCGTCGTCCACGGTGCGTGGGCCGGGTAGTAGGCGGGCGAGCAGGGCAAGTGTGACTAATCCCGCGATTAGTAGCCACGTGGCGTGTGGTTTCTTTTTCATTTTCGCTGTTTCCCTTGTTTGTAATCCGTCACGTAAATTATACACCAGTTTGTAAATTCGTTGAAGGTTTGAGTTGATGGGTCAGGATCATCAAAAACATCACGTATCACACGGCGCATTTGTGGGCATGTTGACAGTGGTGGTTATTGCATGGGCGTTGCGGTTGATATATGCTTTAAGCATCAGTCCATTCAACGATGAGTATATCACCATGCTGGCGGCTCGGGAGGTGCTGCGAACCGGGTTGCCAATTCTTCCTTCTGGTCTCTTCTACGATCACGGTATTCTACACGTTTACTGGGAAGCGCTATTTCTTGGGTTGGCAGGCTTTACTATAGACGTAGCACGGATCGCCTCGGTTTTCATAGGTATATTGGTGATTGTCGTACTCTACGTCGTTGGCTGGCGATGGTTTTCCGCCAGGACTGGACTGCTGGCGGCGTGGCTGTTGACTTGGAGCGCTGCTGATGTGATCTGGCAGGGACGAGCACGGATGTATGTGGCCATTCAATTGATGTTCCTGGCGGGAGCTTTCCTATTATATGAGGGATTGGTGCAACGGGATAGTCGCCTTTACCGTTGCCTGGGAATCGCAGCGCTGGCGGGATCGGTATTGGCCCATCTAGTGGCGATCCCGTATATAATGACTATGTCTGTTGTATTGATAACTGGATATCTATGGACAAGACGGCAGGGTGCAGGAAAGCCATTGCGCGTGACACGCTTGTGGCCGGAACTGTTGGTGGGAATGGCGGGCGCTGGCCTAGTTGTGTGGGCCCGCTGGGCTGCTGGGCCATCTTGGAGCACCGCCGGCCGCGTCGTTACGGATGCGACGGAGTTGATCAAATGGGAAGTGATTGGGCGTGTATTGGCATGGATGCGTTTGTTCTTGGTGTGGCCTAACTTGGTGTGGTTCACGTTGGTCGTGGTTGGTATCGTGATGGTGACTATGCGGCTAATGCATCGCACGGTTCGATCCGATGATTTAATGTGGCTCTATTTATTGGTGACGTGGTTAGGGAGTGTGGTAGGGTTGGGCATTTTCTCGATCTGGTATGCGGATAGTTACATCATTGGTTTAACACCATTGTTCTATCTGACGGCGGCGCGGGAGTTGGATGAACTGGGAAGTGTTATTGCCGCTGCTGTTCGCCGACAAGATGCCCGTAGCGTGGCGGCTTGGGTGCTTACCAGTGTGATAGCGGCTTCGGTCGCGCTGCTTTCAGGGCCGAGCGTTGTCGACGCGTTGACCTACGATTCGGTGCAGTTAAAGCCCGCGCTGGACTACGTTCGGACGCATTTGCGGGACGAGGATGTGTTGGCGACCTTCGCGCCCTATGCCAGTCTGTTGACCGTAGGACGAGTGGATTTCTATGGCCAGGAGAGAGGATTCCCATTCATAGAGACTGAGGCCGGCCGTGTGGATATCTGGACTGGCACGCCAGCGCTTGATTCAGTCGAGGATCTGGCGGCGCTGCTGGATACGCAACATCGAGTGTGGTTGATCGCTCCCCGGGAAAACTGGCAGCGCCATTATTCAGAAGATTATCGGGATCTGGTAGAGGCTCGGATGACGTTGGTTTTCGATGGGACGGGGACGCTAGTCTATCTGTCACAGCCTTGATGGGGAGGGATGATGGCGAGACGTTGGTGGTCGTGGCTGGATATTTCCCGTTTGACTATCTTAATTCTCTTTGTAGCAATCTTCGCTATGACCGCCCGCGCGCCAGCCGACACCGATACCTGGTGGCATCTCCAGGCCGGGCGGGTGATGGTGGAGCGTGGACGGGTGCTGACCACCGATCTCTTTTCCCACACCCGTTACGGTGCTCCCTGGGTGGCCTATGCCTGGCTCAGCCAGGTGATCCTGTATCTGTTGTTCCACCATCTCTCCTACGTTGGTCTAGGGCTGTGGATCGGGGGGTTGCTCGTTGGTGCCTTCATCTTCGTGTATTTGCAGATGGAGGGGGACGTATTCCTCCGCGCTTTCATCATCGTTCTGGCGGCGCTCACCTCAGCCGTGATCTGGGCGGCCCGCCCGCAGTTGATCTCGCTGCTCTTCACGTCCGTGCTCACGTATATCCTCTACCTGTTCAAATGGCGCGGCGTCAACCGATTGTGGCTCCTGCCGCCGCTGTTCGTCCTGTGGGTCAACTTGCACGCGGGCTACGCCCTGGGCTTCATGGTGCTCGTCGCCTTCGTCGCAGGCGAGGTGTTGAATCGCGTGCTGTTATTGCTCGAACCAACGCTTGACGCTGGCGCAGAGGGCGGCGACCCGGGCCGGGGACGAGACCCGGTGTTGGGTTGGCGTGGATTGGGGTGGGTCGTGGGCGTCGCGCTGCTCTCGGCGCTCGCGTTGGTGATCCATCCCAATACCACCCAGATGTGGACGTATTATCTGGACACCGTGAAAATAGGCGTGTTGCAGGATTTTATCCAGGAGTGGCAATCGCCCGATTTCCACCAGCTTAACGCTCAGCCTTTCATCTGGTTGCTGCTGGCGACGCTGGCGGCGGCCGGGCTATCGGGCCGCCGGATCGACGGAACCGACATGGCGTTGGTGGGGGGCTTTGCCTACGCTGCGCTGCTGGCGGGGCGGAACATCGCGCCTTTCGCCATCGTCGCCGCGCCGGCGTTGAGCCGCCACGTCTGCCCCATCCTCGAAGGCTGGGCGCGGGCGGCGCGGGCGCGGGGGTGGCTGCCTCGTCCTCGCCCGCCCGCCCGCCGGCCGTCTCCCCGAAAGGCGTTGCTCAATTGGGCGCTGCTGTTCCTGATCCTGGCGGCGGCGGGCGTCAAGGCGGCGTTGCCGCTGCGGGCCAGTTTCAACCGCGCCCACGAGCGGGAGACGCTGCCGCTGGGCGCGGTCGAGTGGATCCGGGAGCAGCAGCCGGATGGCCCGATGTTCAACAGTTACAACTGGGGCGGTTATCTGATCTGGCATCTATGGCCTGATTACCTGGTCTTTGTCGATGGACGGACCGACCTCTATGGGGATGAATTATTAAGTCAGTACCTCAAAGTACACTTTGCAAGACCTGGTTTTGACGCTATACTAGATGCGTACGGCGTCAATTTTGTGTTGACGGAGGTGGGGAGTTTCACCGATACCTTCCTGGCGCTTGATGATGGCTGGGTCCTGGTCTACGCCGACGATGTGGCTGTCGTTTACGTACGGACTGAGCGATAGATACAACGATGAGAGGACGGCTGTGATGAAAAAAAGGTGGTTTTATCTCATTTTGTCTCTATGCCTGAGCGCTTTGGCGCTGGTTAGCGTCACGCTGATCACGAAGAATCGATCGAGTTACGCCGCCGACTACCAAGCGCCGGCTGCTGTCCCGGACCTCGTCATCAGCGTCCACGCTGGCGACGAAACATTTTTGGCTGACGAGGTGATCTCCTATACCGTCGCTTACACGAACCGCTCTGGCATTTCGTTGTCTGGCGTCGTCATCACGAGCACGCTGAGCCCCAAACAAATTTATACCACCCCCTATGGATATTTGAGC
>DAOTUC010000134.1:0-3195 GCA_034437315.1 Anaerolineae bacterium | reverse complement strand
GTTCTTGACCAGGGCCGGGCTCAACCGGTCGTCTTCGACGTCGATGCTGGATTTGTAGCGAATCTCCCCGTCGGAGAAATCCATCTCGAAATTGCCGATCAACAGGCCGTAGTTGGCCCGCGTCAGGAACTCGGCCATCCGTTGCCGGTCTTGCTCCGGCGCTTTGACCGGGCAGATCGAGTAGAAGATGAATTGCTCCTGCTCGTCCCGGGCCCGGGCGTAACAGGTCCATTCACCGTTGGCGCCCTTGAACCCGGTCCGCAGCGCTGTCAACTCCTCTATCGGACTAAAAGGCCACTCATCCTCGTGGAAAAACGCCGTAACTGCCTCTAAAATTTCACTCATTGATGCATCTCCATATTTTACTATTCGCTCTATTACTGATTCGCTGATTCATTCTATCTATCGCTGATTCGCTGATTCGCCGATTCGCTCTATCGTTAAATCCTCCTCCGGGATCAATCGGCCCATCTTCTGCAACTCCCGCCGGGCGCCGTGCAGCAAGTGCGCCATCGTGACCTCTTGACCGTCGGCGGCCGCCAGGTAGGCGGCGTTGACGATGATGTTGCGGATATTACCGCCCGCTAACCGGAATCGCCGGGCCATCAGGGCGAAATCCAGGTCGGCGGCGTGGGGCGCGCCATCCGGGAACAGCGTCTCCCAGATGCGCCGGCGATAGGCCTCCTCCGGGAACGGGAAATCGACCGCGAATTGCAGGCGGCGGGTGAAGGCCTCGTCCAGGTTGGCCCGCAGGTTGGTGGCCAGGATGGTGACGCCGTCGTAGGCCTCCATCCGTTGCAACAGGTAGCTGATCTCGATGTTGGCGTAGCGGTCGTGGGAATCCCGCACCTCCGAGCGCTTGCCGAACAGCGCGTCCGCCTCGTCGAAGAAGAGGATGGCGCTGCTGTGCTCGGCCCCCTCGAAGATGCGCTCTAGATTCTTCTCCGTCTCGCCGATGTACTTGCTCACCACCGTCGACAGGTCGATCTTGTACAGGTCCAGGCCCAATTCGGCGGCCATGACCTCGGCCGCCATCGTCTTGCCGGTGCCCGGCGGCCCGGCGAAGAGAATGGTCGCCCCGGCGCTGGCGGTCAGCTTGCGTCCCAGGCCCCATTCGTCCAGCACCCGCGGTCGTTGGCGGACGGCGTCCACGATTTCGTGTAGCATAGCCAGTTGGTCGTCGGGCAGTACGATATCGCGCCAGGTATAGCGGGGCGCGATTTTGAGCGCCAGGCTGCTCAGGCGGGCGCTGGCGTGGACCCGGGCCGCGGCGAAGAGATCGCGCCGGGTGAGCGGGTCGCCTCGTTGGGCGGCGGCGTCCCGGGCCGACGCGATCACGTCGCGGATCTGGCCGGTGGTGAGCATAAAATGACCGGCCAACGGCGCCGCGTCCACCTCTGCTAGGTCGCTGGCTTCGTCCAGGAAGTGGCGCCACAGCGCGTGTCGCTGGGTGAAGGCCGGGATGGGGAAGTGGATCCAGCGCAGCGCGCGCCGTCGCGCGCTGCGGCGCTCAACTCCCTCGGCGCGCCAGTGCGCTTGACCGGCGACGATGACGGGGTCGGGATGGGCGCACAGTTCGGCCAGGAGCCGGGGCGGCAGCCTGTTTTCTTCCGCCAGGCAGGCGTCCCAGCCGGTCAGGTGCGGGACGGCGCCGGTCAGACGGGCGTCGCGCAGCGCCAGCCGGAGCGCGCGCTCGGCGCTGCGCCCGCCGCCGTCAATCGCCGCGCCCAGATCGACCGTCAGCAAGGACCGCCCAAGCCGGGCCGCCAGGCAGCGGGCGGCGGCTGCCTGGCTCGCTGCGTCCGGCCCGTGGAAGACGAAAATGGGTTGCTCGGCGTCTCCTGGATCCACACACAGTTGCTCGTCCAGCGGCGCGCCTAATAGTCGGTGCGCTACGTCCGGTTGCGGGGTCTGGAGCGTGGCGTGCGGGGCCAGGTCGGCGTGGGGCTGGTAATCCCCCAGCAGCCAGGCGACTATGGCCTCATCGACGCGCAACGTCTGGCTGAGAAGCGGCGGTTCGGCCGCGCCCGGCTCGTTTACCCGTTGCAACAGGCAGTGTTTGAACAGGGGCGCGTCGTCGTAAAAATGGGCCAGCTTGGTCAGTCGATTCGCCCCCGGCAGGCAGAGGAGGTCGAGCACGACGTTGACGCCGGGCCGGCGGCGGGTCACGTCGTCCTGCAGGTAGCCGTAGATGCGCCCGTATCGCAGGTCGAGGGTGGGGGCCAGGCAGATCAGCAGTGCGTCCCGGTCGAAGGGGGTTAGATCGAAGGCGTGGATCAGGCGATCCAGCCGCAGGGTGCGCCCCTCCGCCTCGGCGGTCTCGACGATTTCTTGGATGAGCTGTTCGACCTGGGCCAGCGCGTCGGCGTAGGCCTGGCCCTCCCGCTCGCTCAGGGCGACCGTCTGGCCCCAACTGGCGCCGAAGGGCCGTCTCAACAGCGCCTGGGCCTCGTGGTCCGAGACGTATTGGCCGCGGAAAGGATCGTTGGGGTCCTGCCCCGCTTGCTGCCAGCGCAGCACCGCCCGGTGGAGGAGCACGTCAACGCGCATCAACGCCGCCTCCAGGCGCCGGAGGTTGGGGTCGGGTGCGGGCGGGGAATCAAACGGCATCTTATCCTCTTTTTCCAGGAAGCGGCGCGGGGTTGAGTGGAGATGACCCGTTTTCATCCAGCCGCGCCCTGGATTGGATGAAGCCCAGCAATATGCCACCAGAAAAATCGCATTCAGGTAGCATTTCGTCGTTGGCAGCTTGTTGCTCAGATAGATTCTCGTTCATACTGTCTCCGTTCAACCAGGGTTGGTTTTCGGCAACTGATGATACGAATACGCCGGCCACGTTCTGTGTAGACAAGCACGAGAACACGCTCGCTTATACTGAGAACTATTGTACACCAGCGACTGGACGGTGTCAATAAAGTAGGCGTGTTGGGGCCTAACCAACAGAATCCTTGTACAGCAAACAAGAATTTGGCGACCAGCGGTTCCTTTTTGGTTCTGGCTCGTTCAGGTTAGGGCTTGGATCTGAGGGACGTTCTACTTGCCGGGGCGTTGGGAGGCCCGGTCCAATTGCCAGAGGATGAAGCGCACTCGTTTCGCCATCGCCACGGCGATGTTCCACAGCAGGCGGCTGCCCAGCACGGCGTCGTCCTCGCACAGGCCCAGCAGCCGGTCTCGCGAGAGGGAGAGGACGTTCGC
>DAOTUC010000133.1:0-16526 GCA_034437315.1 Anaerolineae bacterium | reverse complement strand
CCCCGACCGCAACGCTGACCCCAACCCTGGTTCCGCCAACGACAATCCCAACGCCGACTACACCGATTCAGCCGACGGTCACGCTGGCCCCGACCTCATCCCCTACGCCAACGCCATCACCGATCGACGGCTGGGAGCGCCGGATCGACGATCTCTCCGGCGCCTCCTACCTCGCCCCGCCGCCCGGAATCGAGGCCGAGATTCGCGAGGCCTTCGATGCGGTGATGGCGGTCGAGGTCATCAGCGATCGAAATGATATCGAAGCCCTGGCCTATGATCGGGAAGCGGCGATGGAGAAGATGGAGGCTCTGGCCGCGCCGCACATCGCGGCGTATTTCGCTCAGCAGCGCAAAACGATCCTGCTGGGCGAACTTGGGCCGGAGAATCCTGTGACGTGCGAGAATTTCCATCGCTGCACGGTGGGCCGCGCGCACACGTATGCGCGCACCGCCATTGTGTACGACGTGGAAATGTGCCAGGAGATTGTGGACTACTGGGCCAATGCGCCGATCAGCGAGGATGGCTCCCGTTGCATTGCCCTAAGCGTCACCAACGCACCCCCGACGCAATACGTCGGCATCGTAGAATCGCAAGACGACGGCGTGTGGCGCGTCGTCGATTGGTTCGTGGACTGGATCGAATAGAGAAGATGACGTGCCGCTCCGATCTGGGCGGCACGTCTAATCAAACTAATCAAAATAAAAAGGAGAAAAAACGATGAAGATAGACGCGAAAGCAAAAGCAGAGGAAACCGGCTTTGAGCCGGGCAAAGGGGACGCCCACGATTACGTCCCAGACTGGATGACGATACCCACGCTCTACGAGACCGAGAAAGACGACGATCCTTTGGCGATCATCAAGCTGTTCACGCCATTGAGCGACTGGACCTGGTACGTTTTGGAGTACGCTCCAGATGACAAGCGCGCTTTCGGCCTGGTGGTACGCGCTGATCCGGCGATGACCGAACTGGGCTACTTCTCCATCGCCGAGATGGGGGAGATGATCGGCCCGGCGAGTATGCCGATGGTCGAGCGCGACCTGTGGTGGGAACCGACGCCGATCACGGACATACCAGGCTACCAAGCCAAATGGGGCAAGTATGGCGGTCCGTATCGACCGACGCCAGCCTTGGAGAAAAAGGAGGACAACGAAAGCGCCGAGGCGATCAAGGCCCGCGAGGGCGAGCCGTGCACTGTGGTGGTCGGGGGCAATGAGATCACCCACGTCATCACTCCCGCATGGCTCTACCGACAGTGGCTTGAGGGAATCGTCTCTGACGATTGCGAAGATGAGATCCATAGAGACGACTGGGATGCTATTGCACGCGAAATGTTCCTGGAAGGTGCGCAGGCGTTCTCGGCCTCGGCGCCAGAGTTCCGACGCTTCTGCCGGTGTGTGATTCAGGGGGCTTTGCTGGGCCAGGAACCCCCGGTGTGGGAAGAGACGTACCGCGCTGGCGGCGACTTCATTCCCTCCCCATCGTGGCAAAACTGGAAAGCCTACATTGGCTCTATGCCAACAGAACCCAAGTTCAATGTGGGAGACCAGGTGCGCTTTTCCTGGCGAGATGACGATGAATCACACTCGGTCAACATCCGAGAGTGGCGCGAGTATGACCAGCGCTGGCATTACAAGGTCGATGGCAAGTTCTGGCCTGAGCATGATCTGGAGGCCGCCGAAAGTGCCCACGAAAGTGCCCACAAAAGTGCCCACGAGACCGAGCCGGAAACGCCAACGCTTCCCGAAGGATGGTCCACCGAGGACATCCAGGCGCTGCTTGATGCGTTAGACGAAGAAGGGCCGATCCTAGCTGAAAAGGATTTGGGCATTCCAACGATCCACGACGAGGATTTCAGGGACAACGGGGGTGGGAAAGTGCGCCACCTGGGCTACGGGATGTTCGAGGTACAGACGCCAGACTATACCCTGCGTTTCGATGCGGGGGGTGCGATGAGGCGGACTCCGTCGGGCAGATCCTGGACGCGCCTGCGCGTGGTGGAGGGGGAGTACGATGATTATCCCTTCGAGGATGTACGAGATAAGCTAAAGCGCTATCTGAACGCTGAGGCTGATGAGGAAGGGAATACTGAGGAAAATACTCCTGAAGCCGCTGACACGAAGGCCGGAGAGAACATCGCAGTGTACCAGGATGGCGACGAGGTCTGGTGGAAAGACAACGATGGCAATGTGCAAACTGGCGTGGTGAACTTCGTTGACTCAGCGAATGGCGATGTCGTCGTGAAATGCGACGATTGCCTGGCCGTCGCCGGTGGCGTCCCCATCGGGCGCGTTGAGCACATCGCGATCAAGGATCTAAATCCTGGCCCTTGATCGGATAGACATCCACATCGAGGTGCCGCGCGTGGATTACGACAAGCTGACCGACAAGCGACTGGGGGAGCGCTCGCAGGCGATCCGCGCGCGGGTGGAGGCGGCGCGCGAGGTGCAGCGGGCCCGCTTCACCGCCACGCCTCTATCCTGCAACGCCGACATGGGGCCGACGGAGGTGCGCAAGATTTGCCAGTTGGACGAGGAAGGACGCGGGCTGGTGCGGGCGGCGATGCAGCAGCTTCAGATGAGCGCGCGCGCCTTCCACCGCATCCTCAAGCTGGCGCGCACCATCGCGGACTTGGCCGGGAGCGAGGACATCGAGACGCCACACCTGGCAGAAGCGATCCAGTACCGCCCGCGGCGGGTGGGGTGATCGTTATCCTCACTCCTCCCTCCAACCCCCTCCCCTCTCCTAAATCTGGGAGAGGGGAGGGGGGCGCCGCAGGCGGTGGGGGAGGGTGAGGGCCTGGCCAACAGCGGAGAAGACGAGCCCGTAGAACAGTCGTCTATTGTGACATCGTCGAGCTACTCATCTGGACAAGTCGTGGTGCCCAGAAAGATCGCGGATATACGATCCTGCCCAGGGAGACGATAGTCTGTGATCTGAACCCGCGCAAACCCAACCACATGGTACTCGAGGTTGTTGCCCTCGCCGACTGCCTCATCCCACACGGGCACAGTGATCACATAGCTCTTGAGATTGTCCAAAGCGTTGCGCACGGCCTTGGCGTTGCTGAGTCCGGGCTTACCTTGAACCCAGTCGCCCACCGAGACTGTGTCGTCGTCGGGGTTGTATGGATTCGTGTACGTATCGCTATCGCCAGGCGGCGTCAGGCTGGTCACCAGTGTCCGCACACTGGGACTACCGGTCCAGGTCAGCCAGCCAAAGTTGCCCGGACCGCCGCCGTTGTAGATATCCTCCAGTTCCTGACCCATCTCCGCGCCGGCGACCGTGTCAACGTGCAGGCCGATGGGATAGAGCTCGCACGCCGTCACATCCGGGACCACGGTGATATAGCCAGGTTTGACCCGTACGTAGGTTGAGATACCGACGGTAGTGGTCAATGTCACGGCATAGGAGCCCGGCGTTGTGTAGACGTGAACCGGGTTGGTTTCAGTGACTGTCGGGCTACCATCGCCAAAGTCCCACAGCCAGCTGTCCACCCAGCCCCACGGACTCGACAGGTCAGTGAATGTCACGGTCAACGGAGACGTGCCCGAGAGCGGTGTCGCCACGAACTCGGCCGCATGCGGAACGAAGAAGTTGACGTGCTCTCGCACAGCCCCCATCTCTCCCACCGCCTCGGCCCTTACAGTGTATTCCCCACCTCGCGTCGCCGCGTACGCCCACGTGTATTGCCGCTCGACCAGTGTGCTGGCTGGAACCGTGATCGGCTCTGCAGCCTGGAAGGGCTTCCAGCCCAGAAGGTTCACCGTCGTGGTTAATCCCACGCTCAGGTCACCGCTGGCTTGCAAGTTGATGACACGGACGGTGATGTTCACCGGATCGCCTCGCTCGTACGTTTCCTTGTCGGTCGATACAGCCAAGCTGAAGCGCGGCACCTCGAGGTGTGCCGACGATGTATTGTTATCCTCCCTGATCTCCTGCACCACATCGTCCGCGTCAGCTACGGCATATAGCGTGTGCGGACCGGCGAGACCCGCCAGCTCCCACGTCACGAGGAACTCCTCCGTGTCCTGGTAAGCCGAATCCTTGGCCGGAAGCGGCGGCGCCGTGACTTCGGCGATCAACTCGCCGTCTTCGGCTGGGTCTCCATCGTAGAGATGAAGGGTAGTGGCAGGCACGGCCTCCTTGCCCCGGTTGTATACGTAGGTGTGAATGGTCGTCGTGAGAGCAGATGGTTTGTACATAAACGGCCTGCCGACCAGGAGATCAGGGCCCGCCGTAGCGTACAGGAACCTGGTCTCAGCTTCATCGGACAGACTATCGGCGGACACTCGTGCCTGCATCACGTGCCAGCCTGGTGTCAGCGGTCCGGGCACAAGAAGCGTCAGTGGCTGCGTACCCGCCACCAGGTTCGCTGTCTGAGACGCAATCGTCGCCCCGTCCAACTGCCACTCGATCAAGGCTGACGTCTCGCCAGCAGCCAGAAGCGTTGCCTCGGCTGTCACCGGGTCATTCGTGTGAGGATATTCCCGACGATCGGTATGCAAACCCAGGATCACGACCGCACCCACGTCAAAGGTCTCCAGTCCGGAAGCGTGGACCCGATCCGGGTCGGCAGGATCGGTCAACCAGTACACCAGACTGTGTGGTCCGGCCTGGGTCGTGGACAAGTGTTGACTGACAGAGATGCGGTTGTTCAAGATGTCCTGCAGTGAAGCAGCATCCACGACCGGCGCGCTTCGTGTTCCATCCGGGTACAGGAGCCAGGCCCGTACGGCCACGTCAAGGGGCGCCGAGGAGGCGACGGTCAACTCGGCCTGCACATCGTCGCCCGGCGCGTAGGGCAAGTCCAGCGAGCGCGCCTCGGTCACGCGCACCTGCACCGCGCTCACGTCAAAGGGCGTACTACGGGGCAAGCCGCCATCCAACACGTAGTCAATGGCGTAGGTCCCGCGCAGCAGATCGGCCGGCAGGATAAACTGGAATCCGGTAGCCGGCAGTTGAATAGCGGAGCTAAAGCCGGGCGCGGTGACGGTCAGCGTACCGGTGGCCGTGGTAACGATGGTGGCCTGGACGGTGTCGCCTGGCAAGTAGACCGGGCGGTCCGGCACCACAGTCACTTCAGGATCGCGCACGTACAGGTAGGTTGTGTTGAGATAGACGCTGCGGCGCTCGGCAGCCTCGTAGATGCCGTAGAACACCTTGGGATCGGCATCGGCGCTGACCAGGGCGACGAGGGGAAAGTCCAAGACGACGCTCTCATCCCCGGCGAGGGTGAGAGGCCGCGTGATCACCTGGTTATGATACGCGATGTGGGCATAGAGCGGAGGCGTGGTTGATTCAGAGAGGTTGGTGACGCTGAGACTCAGCACGGCCACCGTGCCGGGAGCATACGCAATCTGATCCCAATCGGCAGCCACGTCCAGGGTCACACCGGAGATGGGCAGGCTCAGATCGTACCGTTGGCCTTCGAACCAGAAGTTGCCCGTCAGCCACTCGCCCGACAGACCCTCAGGCGCCCGGAAACTGAAGCTGAGCGCCCCTTCGTCGCCTCCGGGCAGCCAGACGGACTGCGCCTCGTCCACCAGGTTGCCCAACGTGACGCTGATAACGGCCGTGTCAGGAGCAGACCCCTGATTGGCCACGCCGAAGGTCAGCGTGACCCACTGACCAGCCCTCACAAGGGTGCCTGTGGGGACGGTCGTGAGGATCAGATCGGCCCCCGGCACTGTGACGGATAGGGCCGTAGATGCCAGGGGAAGACCGCTCTCTCCCAGCAACGTGAGGCTGGCCGGGTACGTGCCCGGCGCGGCAGTCGCGGTATTGAGAGGAAGGTCGTAGGACTGGGGAACGGCGGAAGGCAGGTATACAGGATGGTCGGCAGAGAAGAACGCCGTCTCCAGGCGCAGTGTGCCGGCAAGGGGTCCGAAACCGGTGTTGGTGGCGGTTGCGACGACGGTGATGATACTGCCGTCGCGCGGGCCAACTGTCGCCGAGATCTCGGCCGCCTCCGCGGAAGCGACCCGGAACGCCTCTATGCCGCTGTCGAAGGGGGTGGCGTAGGTCAGGCTGTACTCGCCAACGGGCAGATCGAGCGACAGGTTGCCGGAGACAGTCTCGCCCGGAGGCAGATAGACAGGAACGTGGAACTGGTAGTCAGAGACCAGAGATTGGATACTGACAGTAGCGGTGAAGAGAGTGGGCAGTTGGCCGGTGTTGACGAACGTGTAGGGGATGGCGATATCCCCCTGGAGATAGACGGGCTGAGGTGAGAAGATGGCCACAACTGCCTCTCCAAAGACAACGTCGCGGACCAGCGTGCGGGCAAGATCGCCGGAGAGAGTGATGGTGAAGCGCGTATCCCGGCGCACCTGGTAGGTCGGCTGGAGCAGACGTGACTCGCCGGCGGGGATGGTGAGTGAAGTATGGAGACCCGGAATCTGTGGGTCGGATGCATCAATCATCGCCTCAACCTGGGCATCTATTCGTCCGGTGTTGTTCAGCATGACGGTGAAAGAGAAGGGCTGACGTCCGACCAGCACAGGCGCCGAAACAGCAGCAGAAACGGCGGGTTCGCCGATCTGGACCACTTCCACAGCGCCGATCTCTCCCATGCTGGCCTCAAGTACGGTGGCGTCCGCATCATACGGCGCGGCAAGGGTAGACAAGAACGTGATGTGCTCGCCGGGGGATAGATCGAAGGGTCCGACGACGTGGACGGGCGCGTAATCCTGGGAGACGATGAGCGCCCGCTCGGTGAGCGTGACGGCGCCGGTGTTTTGCACCTCGGCGGTCAGGGTGATGGTCTGTCCCGGGCGGCAGATCGAGGGAGCAGCGTCCAACCTCAGGATCATACTGCCGGGGAAGACATAGAACGGAACCTCGTCGTAGGCGACGTCCTGACCGGTAGGCGAGGTCAGCTCGGTCTCCAGATACAGTTTGCCGGTGGCGCGCAACGAGGCGGCTGCGGCAACGGACTCGTGGTCGAACAGGTCCGGACTGTCCAGGTCTACGCTCAGCTCGCGCGCCCAGAGCACCTGCTCGCCAAGTCCGGCGCCGCGAACGTGCGTGACGCCGCCGTCGGGTTCGCCCCAAGGGCCCCACGGCTGAGTCGCCAGCCAGACCTCGCCGTTCAATGCCGTGGCGACGTCGTTGATGATATCGCCGCTCAACGCTTCCTCGGCTTCCCATTCATAACCGTGATGCATCCAGGTGACCCCATCGGCCAGTAAAACGTCCACACCCTGTCCATCATAACCGTCGTACCCAATCCACGTGCGGCTGGCGGCGTCCACGGCGATGGCCGTGATGCCCCATTGGTCAGAGAGATCGCTGTTGAGGGGCGTATACACTGTCCAGGTATGATCGCGGTGAAGGACGCTGACACCACCCTCATAGCCAGGCGTGGCCAGCCAGACACTGCCCGCCTCATCGAAGGCGATGTCGACGACGTAGTCGCTCAACAGGTCGCTGTCTTCGGCCGTGAAACTGGACCACGTTCCGTCGGGGGTGAGCTTGTTCAGCCCGCCCGCTGTGCCGATCCAGACGTTCTGCTCGTCATCCACGGCCACGACGTAGACCCAGTTGGCGAGCAGGTCACTGTTGAAGGTTGTGTAGGTGGTCCAGACGCCGGTCGAGGTCAGCAAACTGACCCCTTCCTCGGCGCCGAACCAGGCGTTGCCTTCATCGTCCACGGCCACGCTGTTGACCCAATCGGAGGCCAGTCCACTGTCCTCGGCGGTGTAGGTTTCCCAGGTCTCGTTGTCGGCCGAGAGCCGGGCCACACCTCGATCGGTGGTGAACCACTTGCGGTTGTATCGATCTACAGCAATGTCGCTGACGGCCGAAGGCCAGTTCAACGGCAGCTCAAACGCATCCCACGTCTCCAGGTCCGCCGAGAGCATGGCGATCGTCCCCGGCTCCCACTGGTAGCGCAACGCTGCCAGACCCGCCGGTCTGCTGCTGCCGCCTCCCCCACCCTCCTCGTCGTTGTGCCCAAACCAGACGTTGCCGTCTCCGTCGATCGCGACCGATTCCACCCAGTTGGAGACCGCCCCGCTGTTGTATGTGTCGTACGCGTCCCAGATCGGCCACGGGTCGCCCGTATAGTTGTGGGTGGCGCCACCGCTGGGTTGCTCCTCCCACCAGGGATCATCTGATGTAGTCGCCAGCCAAACGTCGCCGTTCGGGGCCACGGCGATGTCATTGACGATGTCGCTGCTCAACGCAGCTCCGGCCCCCCCTTCGTGTTCGTAGTGCGTCCAGGTGATGCGATCGGCCAGGAGAACGTCGACGCCGTTCCCGCCGTAGCTGACCCACACTCGATCCACGGTATCCACGGCGATGGCCGTGATGTTCCACTCGCTGGAAAGACCGCTATCGAAGGGGGTGAAGGCCATCCAGCTGCCGTCACTCAATAGAACGCTGACGCCGCCCTCATCTCCGGGCGTGGCCAGCCAGACGTCGCCCGCCTCATCGAAGGCGATGTCGACGACGTAGTCGCTCAACAGGCCGCTGTCTTCGGCCGTGAAACTGGACCACGTTCCGTCGGGGGTGAGCTTGTTCAGCCCATTCCACGTACCAAACCAGACGTTCTGCTCGTCATCCACGGCCACGACGTGGACCCAGTTGGCGAGCAGGTCACTGTTGAAGGTGGTGTAGGTGGTCCAGACACCGGTCGAGGTCAACAAACTGACCCCCTCCTCGGTGCCGAACCAGGCGTTGCCGTCATCATCCACGGCCACGCTGTTGACCCAGTCAGATACCAGTCCGGTGTCCTCGGCGGTGTAGGTCTCCCAGGTCTCGTTGTTGGCCGAGAGCCGGGCCACTCCTCGATCGGTGGCGAACCACTTGCGGTTGTATCGATCGACGGCGATGTCGCTGACACCTGAAGCCCAAGCTAACGGCAACTCAAACGCGTTCCACGTCTCCAGGTCCGCCGAGAGCATGTCGACCGTCCACTCCTCCCACTGGCGGACGGGTTTGGCCATGCCTGCCGGTCTGCCGGCCTCAGGCGGCGACTCTCCCTCGTGATGCCCAAACCAGACGTTGCCAGCCCGGTCGACTGCGACCGATCGGAGACGGTTGGACGTCAGGCCGCTGTTGTACGTGTTGTACACGTCCCACACCGGCCACTGGTCGCCTTGCCGACGCACGATGCGCAGCGTCAGGTCACCGTCGGCCAGCGCCGTTCCTTGGTTGGTGATCGTGGCGCCGGCGCCGATCATCTCATCCGTGGCATAGGTCTCGCGATCCGTATGTGCCTCGATCAGTGTGGTGAGCCCGGTAATCTGCAGCTGCCCGACCACGGATGCCGTCACATCAGTCTGCCCGTCGGTCACCTGGCCGTGGAGATAGTATTGGCCCGAGGTTGCCCCAGCCGGCACGGTGAAGGCAACCGGCGTACGCTGGCCCGGACCGACCTCCACCCAGCCGCCTGTTTCGAGGACCACCCTGCCCGTCGCATCTCTCAAGGCCAGCTCGTACTCACCCACAGTTGGTACACCGCCCTCGTTCGCGATAGTCAGAGAAGCAGCCTGGCCGGCGACGGCAGCGAGTGACACGTCGGCAAAGGCCAGGTCAGAAGGCGGGACCTGGATGACCGCCGGGGTCTGCGTCACTGCGTCGCCCCCGGGCAGGGTCAGGATGAGGATGACCGGATAGCCGTCCGGTTCGACGTCAAGAGGGACGGGGATATCCAGGGAAAGGGTGACGACGTCGTAGGCTGCCAGGGTGAAGAATTGAACGTCAGAGTAGGCGAGGTCGGCGCTCAAGGTAGCGGTGAGCGGCAGGACGAAGGGCCCGGGGTTGACCAGCCGCAAATCGAGATGGACGATGTCGCCGGCGCGATACGTGGGCGCGTCGAGCAGCCCAGTCACGTAGGGTGTGGAAGGCCAGGTCGGGACCCACAGCCGGCTGCCATACTCGTCTGAAGAGCCAAAGTGGGCCACATAGTTCCCGAACTGCAGGGAAGACAGCGCGATATCAAGCTGTATAGCAGTTGTGGCTCCGGCATCCAGGGCAACAGAGGTCGAGCCGGAGGCAATGGTTGCGTCGCCGGGGTCCTTGAGTGTGAGGCTCAGTGTGCCATCGGTGACATCGAAGACAGGGCTGAGGTTTGTCACGTTCACGTCCAACGCGGAGGACACCCCGACGTTGACCGATGGCGGCAAGACCTCAAACGCTAGGGGAGTGGGGACCACGTGCAGATCCGCCTGCTGGCCGCCCACCGCCCGGCCGGTGGCATCCCGGACGGTGAGGGCGGCGGTCGCCGTGCCATAGTTGCCCAAAGGCAGTGTGAAATGGAAGACTCTCGTAGCCGTGCCGGGCTCAGTATCACCGGCCGCCGGCAAGGTGACGGCAGAGGCCGCCGTGTGCAGCGATTGGCCGTGCGAGTCGAGCACCTCCAGGTCCAACGTCAGCGGCAGCCTGCCGTACGTGGTGTTGGTCAGACCTGTCGTCAGCGCGACGGGATCTCCGGGGACGTAGCCGGCGCGGTCGCGGGTGAGGGCCACCTCCACCTGAGGTATCGTCAGGATCACCGGGTGCGAATCGTTAGTCACAAAGTCGTCACCGATGGCGCACCCGCGGAGGCGGAAGGTGTCCCACACGGGTAGCTCTAGCTGCAGGGCTACCTCGTCCATAGGCGACACCAAGATGTCCTCCGCTAACGGCGTCCCTTCGCGACAGTTCTGGTCACGCTCCCAGCGCACGTCCACGGTCTGCGTCAGCCCAGTGTGGTTCTGCACGCGGAAGGTAAAGACGCCGACGCTGCCCCGGGGGAAGGTGTCGCTCGGAGCTGAGACGGACAAACTGACTGTGTCGCTGGAGCCGGCGTCCGGGAACTCGCGGATGACGGCGTAGCGGGCAACTTGAACATCCCGGGTTAGCCTGTAGAATTCTGAAGCCATCAAAGAGGCATCTACGCGCCAGATGCCGTGAGGTGCAGCGGCGGTGGTTGTGAAGGGCACGCTGGCAACAGCGCCAGCCGGGACTGTGATGGTGATAGTGTGTTCAGAGACGATCTGGCGGGCGGGGTCGACCAGGCGCAGGGAGACGGCTGTGGCGGTATAGGGACTCGTATTGGCGACCTGGATGTCGAACGCCACTGGTTCATCCACCGCATATTGTGGAAGGCCTCCCTCTGCCCCTTCACTGCCAGGGGGAAGAATGGCCCAGCTGAGCAGGTCGCGCAACAAGATGCGAGCGTGCGGAGCGATCTGGCCGTTCGCGGAACCCCAATCATCGTAGATATTGGTGGCCAGCACCCGGCCCTCTTCAAACGGGTAGAGAATCACGCCGGGATAGCCATTGGCGGTGCGGGAAAGAAGGATCTGTGCATTGCCGGGCCAAGTGGTGAAGTAGCCATCCACGTGCACGTCGACGGTATCCTGTTCAAGGCCGGCAAGCATCGGGTGCCAGTTTTCCATCTCGAAGGCTGCCTGGAAACAGGCGATATCCCTATTCCAGCCGTATCCGCCGACCTCCCCGCCGGGTAGTGCACCGTACTCGTACCCGTGCTGTTGAGCGAAGACGATGATGGTGCCGCCCTGACGAGCGTATTCCTCCAGGCGGGCTCGAAAGGTACTGTTCTCACGCCCGTACAGCCCGCCGGAGGGGATGAGGAGAACCGGGTACTGCGCAACGGTAGCGCTAGGGTCAAAGTCCTCCCCCACGAGCACCGCCGGTTCGCCCACGTCAAGCAGCACCTGCATCAGGTTGCCGGCAAAGCCCCCACTCAGCACGGCGATTTTGGGCGTCGGCCGTGCGCCCTGGGGCAGGGCCAGCAACTCCCCCGTCGGCAGCGATTCGCTGCTGGCGGCGGAGTGGTTGTCATCGGGGTTGTCACAGCCGGGAATCTGGATGCTGCCAGGGTTGTAGAGTGTTTGCTCCGTGTAGTTGCCGGCGCCATCGTAGACCGTAATGGTGCAAGTGCCGCCCTCTGGAGGTACGGACTCGATGACGCTGGCATAGAAGACCCCGGACTCGGTCCCTGACAGGTCATAAGTCATCGGTGGACTACACGCAACGGTGGCCTTATGCAGACCGGACCCGCCAAGGTCGAGGCCCCAGACAAAGGTGCGGTTGGCCCGGGCCACACAGTTGCACTCATCCCACAGAAGATGAGAGCCACCAATGGGGACCTGATTGTCTGGAGAGCAATCTGGACTTGCTGCCTCTCCCACGCCGCTGACGTATCGAAAGTCGTGGCGGGCACACGGCAGCATACCGTAGTCTTCGGACAGTGCAAAGTATCTCCAATCTGGATCACCATGAGGTGCGCCCACATACCATACCAGGCCCGCGACTCTGTCATCGTCAGCGACCACGTTGGCAGCCCTGACTATCCACCAGCTCTTTTCTGGATAGTTTTGGGATGGCACGTAATCGCAGTCCTCCTGTTGCTGACAACCCTCTATACCCCCATCTCCCGATGCGTTCGTGTTGAACTCGGTGATGTAGACCGGCTTATCGGTAAAATGGGCTGCAAAGTCTGTCGTGAGAAGTCCTTCATCGGCAAGCGCCTCGAAATCAATCTGATCTTGATAGTTCAAGAAGCTATCGTCACCTGGCCAACCCGTTTCGATCTCACATGGCTTGTCTGGCCTATCGCAGTCAGAGTTAGGGTCAGGGTTATCACTCCCATAGCCGTAAGTATGAATGGCATAGCCGTCCACGTCAGTGCCATTGTCCCAGATCTGCTGGGAAACCAGCCCTGGCCACGTTACCGTGTTGACAGTATCTTCCTCTCCATAGAGACTGCCCTGGGCATGGAAGTTCTGCCCTGCGACCAGCAGTCGGATACTGGGAAAACGCGGGTTCTCCTGAGTGTACTGGGGATCATCTTTGTCCAGGTGAACGGCCCGCCATATCACCGAATAGGCGGCGGCGTAGTCGCGCAGGCGAATACCTCCATCGAGCCAAGGCTCGTTACCTACGACGAATACCACGTTCTCCAGTTCCTGAATCAGGCCTACCGGATCGTCCGATGCTCCCGCGTCATCTGGATCAACACCGTTGACCTGGGCGATGAACCTGGCGAAAGCCATGCTCCAGTGGTTGCAATCATCACACGATTCACGGTTGTCATCGATAGTGCATATTGCCCCACCGTAGATGCACTGGGGCACCGCCTTCCCCCAAGCATCGAATCGGAAAATAGGCCTCAAACCGGCACCAACTACGTCTCCGATATGGTGATTGTCCTCACCTGCTTGAAGCAGCACGTACGCATTCTGGTCAGGCGCAAACATCTGATCCTCGCCTTCCTCTTCTGCCATAGCACTACTCCAAAAGTTGACGCCAATGTGCGCCGGATCTAGTTCAGATTCTGGGGGCTTATCGGCCCCGCACCCGGCGCACCAGGAAGCGACAAGCAGCAACAGCAATCCTTTTGCCAAGTTGGACTTGCTTCGAAACATTGGTCCTCTCCTTTCCCGAAGTACACCTATGATGCCAGATTCACTGCAAAGTAGTTGTCCAAAATTAAGTTTGCGGTTTCAACCACGTCTTGAGCATGATTTGACTGCCCAAAGTGCGGAGCTATTTTTGTACAAGTCCAAAGCGATGACGCTATTGATCCTCGGCTGGCATACCCCATAGCCTCACCGTGCCGTCTGAGGACGCCGAAACTAGGAGCGTGCCATCGGACGAAAAGCTCAAACCGTATACGCCGGAATGGTACTGTGCCAGAGGTTGTAGAAGGGCTCCTGTGTTTACATCCCACAACCACAGTGTTGGACTCAGAGCCCCCAGAGGATCTGCGTGAGAACCTCGTGTTCCCGAGACCAGCAGTTCACCGTTGGGTGAGAAGGTCAGGCTGACAATGTCGTCGGCAAGCCCCTCTAGCGTATGTTCGACCCCTGTCACCGTGTCCCACATCCATATCGTGCCTTCTGTAGTGCCAATAGCTACGATCGCACCATCGGGTGAGAATACCGGGAGACTTGACGTGAGACCAGGCTTCACCGTCTCGTGGAGCAACTCGCCAGTCTCCGCATTCCACAGAGACAGCGCTGTCCACGAAGAAGAGGCCAGCTTCCTCCCATCAGGCGAGTAGGATATAGCTATTCCGTTGAACTCGCTATTTAATCGATGTAGCTCCTCGCCTGTCCGAGTATCGTACGCCACTGCCCATTTACTGTTTCCTGGTGACATAGCTACCTTTGTGCCATCAGGTGACAGGGCCAAGTGTGTGCCACCGATGTTGAAAGCCTGCAGACGCCGGCCTGTTTCTACATCCCACACGAATGTCCCAGACGTATCCCAATTGCCCCACCCGCTCGAAGCCAGCGTCGCGCCGTCGGCCGACAGCGCCATATTCACATCGGTTATGTGCCCTCTCAGAACACGTGCCACCTGTCCCGTGTGCACATCCCACAACTGTATCTCGCGTTCAGGCTGCCGACGCGGATGATGGTCGGTACCGAATCCCGGCGATAGGAAAACCGTCGTTCCATCCGGCGAGATGAGAGGGCCTCGCACACGAGACCAAAATCCCTCCAAAGCACCCAAGGAAGCGCCTGTCTCGGCGTCCCACAGCCACACCGTGCCATCCCACGAACCTGAGGCCAGGCGCGTCCCGTCGGGGGAGAAGGCCAGGCTGAGAATCTCATCGTCGTGACCATTCAGCGTGAATACAAGTTTTCCGCTATCCACTTCACACACTTGCACGATGCCGCCGTTCTCTGTCCCTGTTCCGCCTCCTGAGGCCAGCAGCTCTCCATTAGATGAGAATGCCAAGGCACTGCTGTAATCACAATCCAACCTGCGCTGAACTCTGCCATCTCTCGTGCGACGCAACTCTATCCCATTGTCCGACGTTCTCAGGGCCAGCAACGTGTCATCAAGTGAGAAAGCCGCTGTACGTCCTCCTGACTCCACCTTTCGTGTCCACAGGCTTTCTCCTGTCTCAACGTCCCATAGGACTACCGACAGCGCGTCGGCGCTGACCAATAGCCCGCCATCGCTTGACAGTGCCAGGCTGTCTGCGCGCGGACGATACGCCACCGCACGCAGCTGTTGCCCGCTCCGGACATCCCACAGCCCTATGTGCCCCTCATCCTCCATAGCAGCCAATGTCGTCCCATCTGCCGAGAAGGTTGCTCGCGGTGTGAAAACGGGATGCTCACCCCTGCCTCCACCGGCCTGCAGCGTACCCAATATCTCCCCAGTTGCCAAGTTCCAGGACGAGATAGTTGCCGCTCCCAACTTGGCAATCAGCGTCATACTGTTCGGCGCGAACACCAGGCTGTCCACCCAGGCGTCGGTCTCGATGAAGCCAAGTTGCGTCAGCGTTTCGGCGTCGTAAACCCATAGACCGGCGGCGGTGCCCACGACTAGAAGTTGGCCATTGGGACTGAAGGCGATCTCTCTGATCTGCCCCTTGCCCCAGATGGCCAGTTCCACGACTTCGGCGGCGTTCTCGGGGGTGATGGGCTCCTGGGGCAGAGGCACGGGGGTGCCGGCCAGAACAGGGAGTTCTGGGGCAGGAATGGAGATGGGGACTGGCGTTGTGCTGGGCAAGGGTGTCGGTGCTGTACGCCCGCCGTTGCAGCCGGCTGCCAGAAGGACGACCGACACCAGGATGTTCGTGATTAGGAGCCCTGATTCGCGGTTCATTAGGTTACCCCCCTTCGCATCGTCTGGACTGCCAATTTCGCTGGTGCGGAAGCGAATTAGAAGTTACGCAGTTGAAAGAGTATACTGAGGATGAGCCAAGTAAGAACGGATAGCGTCGCGAATCACGCTCATCTTGGCCTCGAACCAAGAGACACCAGTGCGCAACCGGTGGGCTTCAAGGCGCAGGAAAGCACGTATCGCCAGCCCAATGTGGTTCCTCTGCGCCTGGGCTTTGCGGTGCTGGCATTGCTCAATCCCCGTATATTGCTTCAATCCTCGATGATAGGTCTCAATCTGCCAGGCAACATCTGCTCTTTCTGCACGCTGCTCTGCAGTCATGTCCAGGAGGTTGGTGGCCCAGTACTCATCGTCGCCGTCTCTGCCGACTGTCTTGAATACCTTCACCCATCCATACCCTTTGAGATGAACCCGACGGCCTTGTGCAGGGATTTCGATCTCACAAATTGCACGATTGCCTTCGCCGTCGGGGTCTACCGAGCGATTACTCTTCAGGCGTGTCAGCCAGTCCCACTCCATCTCACGCAGCAGTTTCAGATTCTCCAGAGAGGCGTACCAACTATCGAAAGCTACCAATTCTGGGCTGAAACCACGCTCTGCAGCTTGGCGAACCATAGCACGGAAGTGGTCATTCTTTCAGACCGTCGTTTTCTTTGTCGTAGATCCGAAAATCACACGGCACCCGCGCTTCATCATTGGTCCACAGCAACGAGAGAAGATTGATTCCTTTGACCACATCGTTATGCTTACCCGACCAGTGGTAGGTAACCAAATCCATTTCTTGCGCGTAAGGCTTATCTGTGAACTCCCAGTCAAACGTTTACAGTTGCATGAAGCGGACACTAATCCCAGTCGATCGTTTACAGTTTAGTACATTAACATAGTCTATAGCAGCAAGTTCTCAGCTAGCGTAGGGTCATAAGATCGC
>DAOTUC010000132.1:0-15932 GCA_034437315.1 Anaerolineae bacterium | reverse complement strand
ACGCATTGGGAAAGTTCATCAACCCCAAGCGGCGAGTATGGAAACTCGCCCTACATCGTCTGGCTGCGTAGGTCGGCTTTCCATAGCCGACGGCTTTTGACTTAGAAAACCCTTATAGGTAATGAGTTGTCAACTTTCATCAAGGCGTTATAATAATCTCACATCCGATCAGTTGGTTAGCCAGGAGGTATCTGATGATCCAATACGACACCCCGGTCACCGCCAACGACGCCAGCTTCGAGCGCGTGGTTTTACGCCCATCGCTGCCCATCACGTTGCCGGTCGTGGCTGTCTTCTGGTCTCCCGAGATGACGCCGCGCCAGCAACTGAATCAAGTTTTGGAGGAGACGGCCCGCCAATACGCAGGAGAGATCCTGGTGGTCAAACTGGACGTGGCCGACGCGGGCCAGGCGCGTGCGCGATACGACGTCGACAGTTTGCCCCAGTTTCTCTTCTTCCGCGAGGGAAATCTGGTCGCCCGGGCCCGCGGCCTGCCGACGGTCGATATGCTCCGCCCCTGGGTCGAATATCTGCTCAAGCGGGGGCCCAAACCCGCATCCAAAAAGCCGCCGCGTGAGGGAGCGTCGCCCGACAGTGCGTCGCCCGGCGTGTTGGCCGTGACCGACGGCGAATTTCAGCAGCGCGTCCTGGGCGCCAGCGCGCCGGCGATGGTCGATTTCTGGGCCTCTTGGTGCGGGCCGTGCCGGATGCTCGCGTCGGTAGTCGAGAAATTGGCGCAGGAGTTCGCCGGGCGGGCGCTCGTCGCCAAGCTGGACATCGACGCCAATCCGGCGACGGCCCGGCGATACGGGGTGCAAAGTGTGCCATCGCTGCTCTTTTTCAAGAACGGTCAGCTCGTCGACCGCGCCGTCGGCGTCCAGCCCATCCACGTGTTGCGACAGAAATTGACGGCCCTGTTGTGAGGGGAATCACGTCTCCCGTTGCACGTCCCGGTTTAGGATGCGGAAACGATCGAAATCTCGGGCGACGACCGCTTCCGGGAAGATGGCGCGGGCCTCTTCGACGATCTGCGCTTCATTGTAACGCCGCGAGACGTGGGTCAGCGCGAGGCGGTGTACGCCGGTATCGCGGGCCAGCTGGGCGGCCTGCGCCGCAGTCAAGTGGCCGAAACGTTCGGCCATGTCCGCCTCCGAACGCAGGTAGGTGGCCTCAATGACCAGCAGATCGGCGCCCTCCGTCACATGTTTCAGGTTGCCCGTTTGACCGGCGTCGCCGATGTGGACCAGGCACGCGCCAGGTTGGGGCGGCCCAAGCACCTGGTCGGGGTGAATGACGCGACCGTCGGCCAACGTGATCGCTTGCCCCGCGACCAGGTCCCGGCGCTCAGGTCCCTGCGGCACGCCCAACGCCTCGGCCTGCTCGTTGAGAAATGGGCGGCGGGCTTTCTCCCGGAAGATATAACCTAAACACGGCCCCCGGTGAATCACCGGAAATGCGACGACCTCGAATGTATCGTCCTCCAGGATGACCCCCGGTTTGACGTCAATCAGGTCGATCTGTATCTGCGGGTTAGCGCCTCGAAGCACGACGCCGAAGATCAGATCGTGCACTCGCTCAAGGGCCCACGCGCTGCCGTAAATCTCGACGTGGTCAATCGCTTCCCAGCGGGCGAAGGTGGAGATCATCCCCCCAAGGCCCAGGATGTGGTCCAGGTGGCCGTGGGTAAGCAGTATTTTGTTCAATCGTTTGAACCCCAAGCCGCTCCGTAAAATTTGCCGCTGGGTTCCCTCGCCGCAATCGATCAGGAAACGATACTCCCGATGTAATACAACCTGGGCGGAGAGCCCCCGGTGGATAGATGGCGCGGAGGCTGAAGTGCCCAGAAATATAATCTCTATCATTTGCCATTCCTTTGTTGGATGGTCACAACGCCCGGCGCGCCGATGTCGCCCGTCACTGTTATGTCTCGCGCCAGGAACTGCTGCACGACCCAGATATTGGTCAGGAGATGCTCGCTCACGCGGGAGGTGTAAATTGTCGATGGGGCGACGGCGGCGCTTCCCGCCAGGGCCATAGGCAATATCAATTGATCGGCCAGGTGCGGGTCGACCGGCGCCGCGGTGTGGTGATGGGCCAGAAACGCTTCGCAGACGGTCTCGGCCACCCGCTCGGCCGGCAACCCCTTGCGACCGTAGGCGGTGAAGCCGGCGACGATGGGCTCGCCCGTTTCCACGGCGGCGTACTCGGCGCACGTGAAGATGCCGGTCCCCGGCCCGGCCCCGCCCAACCGGCGCGCCTCGATCTGCGCCGATAGGCCCGTCTCCGCCAATACATTCTGGGCACGGTTGGCCATGCGCTGGGGGATGTGGGCGGGCAGGTTGGTCGCCACAGCCTGGCCCCAGATCCGCGTCAGTTCTCCCCGCTCTATCATCCGCAGTGGATTCAGCGGCCCCTCTCGCCCCTGGATGGTCACGCGAATTTCCCCGCCGCCGGCCGGGTAGAAGCCCCAGACGCTCACGTCCAGTTCCGTTTCGATCCCCATCCGTTTCAGGGTCGGCAGGAACGTGTGGGCGAGGTAGAAGGCGGATGGCGCCCACGGGACGTGTGTGCCCCCGCGCAGCGTTATGTGCGATGCATCCCCGGTCAACGACAGGGGCAGTAAAATCGTCTGCAAGACCAACCCCACCGATCCGGCGCTGCCGCCCTTGGATGCGTCGCGCACGTCGAAGGTGTACGCGCCAGCCTGGGCCGGCTTGCCGGGCGCGAAGAGGATAGTTTGAGAGTCGAGCGCGTCGCCCGCCAATTCGGCGTCGCATATCGCCGCCGCCGCGCGCACGGCCGTGAGGTGCTGGGGGCGCAACCCCGATTTCTTCCGGCCGGCGCGGATGTGCTCAATGCGCGTCGATTGCCCGGTGAGCACGGAGAGCGTCAGGGCGGTGCGTAACACCTGCCCGCCCCCCTCGCCATGTGAGCCGTCGATGAGGCGAATTTCGGATCCACTCATTTTTCCATCTCTTTCAGGGCTTCGTAGGCCGGGCGCACGCGGGTCTCGGGCCAATCGGGTTCGGTGATGGCCCACCAATACTGCTCCTCGGCCTCGGTCCAGCGCGGGTCGGCGATGGAGATGACCGTCATCAGGCTGACCCAGGGGGACCAATTTTCCTCGGCGTAGCGGAAGGCCCGCACCAGGTAATCGGCCTTCTCTTCCTCGGTCACGGCGAACCATGCGTAATCGGGATGCACCCGGTCGGTCGTCCAGCCCATCTCCAGGATGGCGATCTGTTTGTCCTCGTCCCCGTAACGGACCATCACCTCGCGGATGTCCTCGACGTGACGGAAACAGAAGAAGCGATGCCCGTTGTGCTTCTCGGACACCTCGTCCGGCGATATCTCCGGGGGATAGAGGAAACCCGGCGCGTGCGCGCCCAGTAGGTCGAAATAGGGGGCGGCGCCGGCCTCGTACATCGCGATCAGGTAGTCGATGTCTGGCATGGCGTCTGGCGGGTTGCTGCCGGTGGGCGAGAGGCCGGCCGATATGACGAACGCTTCGGGGTCGGCGGTCTTGACGCCCACGTAACAGGCGCGCAACAGATCGACGTAACCGGACGGATCGGGCGGGTGATGTTGCCACTCGCGGGCCAGGTTCGGCTCGTTCCAGACCTGGTAGGCCCGCACCCTGCCGCGGTAACGGGCGGCGATGGCGTGACAGAAGTCGCCGAAATCCTGCGGGTTCTCGACGGGGCCGACGCGCGTCTCTTCTTCGATCTCCATCGCCCAGAGCGGTTGGCGATCCAGGCGAAACAGCACGTCCAGGCCGTGCGCTTCCGCCTTGCCGACGATGCGATCGGTGGCGTACCAGTCGTAGCTGCCTTTCTGGATGCCCTCGATGTCCCGCCAACCGACGTGCTGCTTGACCCAGGAGAAGCCCGCGTCGGCGATCAACTGCAAATCGCGGTCGGTCGTCTCCTCGCGCCACCAGAGGAAGGCCTGCATACCGTATTCCGGCGAATCCAGGCGGGCGCGCGGCCATGACGTCGGTGTGGGAGGCGGCGTCGGCGTGGGGGTAAGGCCTGGTTGGGTAAAGTGAACGAAGGCCCAAGCAAGCAGCAGCAAGCCCACGCTTCCCAGGAAAACGCGTAGATTTCGGCGGCGGGATGGATGCGTAGGGCTTGCCAGGTCGTCCCCTTCGGTCACTGGGCTTTCTCCATCTCCTGGATGGCATAGAAGGCCGGGCGAGGCGCGCCTTGCATGTCAATGATGCCATACGGCGCGTTAGGATCCTCGGGCCCCCAACCCAATTGGGAATAGTTGAGGTTCCACAGGAAGGCCAGGCGCACGAATCCCCACTCGCGCATCAACTGGAAGGCCTCTACGTTCCACTGGGCTTGATCCTCTAACGTGTTGTCCAGGGCGAACTCGAAACCCGGCGGATAACCGTCGAACCCCTCGGCGGTGGCCCATCCGAACTCGGTGACGCAGAGCGGCGTGTCGTTGCCGGCGGCCTGAATCCGCTCGTGATATCCCCAGAGGGTCGATTTGAAGGACCAACTGTGATCGGGATTGTCGAATGGCCCACGGAACTGGGCGGTCGGGTCGTCGTAGCCCTCGTCCCAGGCCACGTCGGGCGGCATATTGATGCCGTTGTGGTGCGCGCCCACGCAATCGCAGTAGTTTAACATGCCAGCCGCAATCATGCGATCGAAATATTCAAAATCGTCCATGTAAATGAAGCGGTTGGGATTGGCGGGATCGGTGGCTGTCGCGCCCACGGGAGAGAGTGCGCCGCTGATGACGATGATGTTCGGATCCCGGCTCTTGATCGCCTGGTAGGACAATTGTAACATCTTGACGTATTGTTCGGCGTTGACGCCCTCGGCGGTGTCCCACTCTCGGTCCAGGTTTTGCTCGTTCCACACCTCAATGGCGTGCACCCGCCCCCGATAGCGGTCGACCAGGCGGCCCAAGAAGTCGGCGGTGAGCGCCAAATCGTCCGGCGGCGCGCCCTCCGAGTTGTCGTCGATGTAACTGCGCGTCCATTTCGGAGCGTCGACCACACTGAGCATCACCTTCAGCCCCCGGCGATTGGCCGCCTCTACCACGGCGTCGTAACCGCTCCAATCCATTTGGCCGGGATTGGCCTCGAATATGCCCCATTGGACCTGTTGCTTGATCCATCCCAGGCCCAAACTCTCTACCTGGCCCATCCAATAGTCGATGTCTCCGCCGCCAAGGCCGCTGATGGCGATGCCGTAGCCAAACGTCTCTTCCTCGACCGGCTCGGTCTCCTCGGCGGTGGGCGGGGGGGTATCGGGTGTGGCGGTGGGCGGCGCGGGCGTGGGGGTGGCTGTGACCACGGCCGCCGCCTCGGCGGTGGTCGGCGGTTCGGTCGGCGGAACCTGTCGGCTGGCAGGCCCGAAGCCATACCAGGTGCACAAGCCCCCAACGATGACCAGGAGGATCCAGGCCGCCGCAATGATGTACAGTCTCTTGCCGCTCAATCCCTTGTCATAAGATAAACTCATCGTGACCTCCCTAGAACACGGGGGTTCGACTGAGAGCCGAACCCCCATTCATCCTCATGTACGAGCAAATTCGTGTAATTACTGCCTGATGGTGGGTGAAGCGCCAAAACGGGATGCAACCATCAATCTTCATTCCCCGTCCGATAGGCGATGGGTGAAAGGTCGAAGCGTCATCGTTCGGGTTTTAACGGGATCCTAGCACAGCGTGTAGCTCATCGCAGGCCGGGCAAGCGCCGCCGGGCCGGATGATGGCGAAGCCATCCTGTGGATCGTAACCGTAGCGAGAGAAGTCGATGTTCCAGACGATGATGCAGCGCACCATGCCGGTGTTGACGCTTAGACTCACCGCCTCTGCTAACCAGGCGGCCTGGTTGGCGTTGGTGATACCTCGGGCCCACCCAAAGGCGTCGTGGAACGGTGGGACGCCCTCTTGCGAGGCGTAGCCCATTTCGGTGTAGAACAACTTGCGCGCGCCGCCGAAGGTGTTGTAGTATAACTCGGTCTGGGGCAAGAAGTACCAGGAATGGTGGGTGCCGCCGGCCGGATGCCCGCTGCGGGCCGAGGGTGACGTGGCCCCGGAGTTGTGGTGTGCGCCGATGTAGTCCATACAATTGGCGGCTCCGGCGTCGCGCAACCCCGCCATCCATGGGGCGTCGTCGCAGTTGCCGCCGTTGGGTTGGCATGCGCCGCCGAAGGAACCGGTGGGCGCTGGCGCGGCGCTGATCACCGCCGCGTCTGGATTGGCTGCTTTAATGGCGTTATAGGCGGCGCACAACAACTTGGTGTAGGCCTGCGGGCTGATGTGGCCGATCTGCCATTCCCGGTCGATGTTCGGCTCGTTCCACACCTCAATGGCGTCTGCGCCAGCCGCCGCCATCTGGGCCATCCAATTGGCGACATCCTGCTCGAAATTGGGCTGAGTGACCATACTCGGCGAACCCAACCCACTTAACTGGATCTTGAACCCCTGGCTATGAGAGGCGTTGACGAGTCCGGAGGCGTCCTGACCGTAGTGCACCTGGACCTTGGCCCAGTTCATTCCGGCGTAACGCATCTTGTCGGCGTAGGGGAAGCCCATATCCCGAATGTGACCGCCTAACTCGAACCCGCCGCTGCTGACCGGGGCGATGACCGGCGCGGCCGCGCCGCCGTCATCGTTGTCGCTGTTGTCTCCGTCGCCTTCACCGACCTGAATGACGGCGGTGACCCGCCCGTTGGGAATATCCGTCTCGCCGGCTCTCAGCGT
Organism: Anaerolineae bacterium; assembly: GCA_034437315.1. Taxonomy (GTDB): domain Bacteria; phylum Chloroflexota; class Anaerolineae; order B4-G1; family B4-G1; genus DSAR01. The sequence continues at coordinate 9,203 of DAOTUC010000132.1, read as the reverse complement.
CCACACGCCATCATAACCGCCGTCCTCCTCCGGAGCGACGAGGTTGATGCTGATCTCCACGTCCTCGCCCATCAGGACGGCACCCACTGTGACCGTTTCCTCGCCGCCCAATTGGGACTTGACCCGCGCCAACACGGTGTCGTCCGGCCAATCGCAACTGCCGCTGTTGCGCAACTTCCAGGTCTTGACGAACTCCTCCCCCGGTTCTATCTGTGTGTTGTCCGGGATGGTGACGTCGGACACGAATCTGGCTTGCAAGCAGTCGTCATCAGCGACGCTGCTATCGGGATCGGTCAGTTCCTCCGTCGTGGTGATCCCGTTCGTCTCGGTCAGCGTCTCCGTTTCGGTGATTATTTCGGCTATCTCCGGTTCCGCCGCTCTCACTGCGATGGGGACCGATCCACGATCCAAACCGAGCACCTCGGCGTGGATGGTGTAATCGCCCGGCGGCGCCGTCGCTGTCCACGTGTACCTGGGGTTGGTGAGCGGGGTCGATTGTTTTTCGATGGTCGTATCGCCGTCGTGAACGGCCCACACGACTGCTACCTCCGGGCTCACCGGCGATTCGACCGCGTGCTTGTAAGCGCCCACGGCGCTCAAGACGCCCGGCATATTCCCCGGGCTGTGGAGGTCGGTCACCGTGACGCCGGCGAGATGGTAACGTTGCGCCCATTGGAGCTTGGTCTGGAGGACGCCGGCCGTTCCCAGCCAGACGGTGCGGACCTCTCCGCCGTCGGCCTCATATTCCAGGCGGTAGGTATCGCCGATTTCCTGGCGGGTGATGCTCATCAGGGGGCCGGATAGGCTGAAGGTCGCCTGCTCGTTGGGCTCGATCTCGGTCACTCCTTCGGCGGCGGCGACTTGTCCGCAAGGGGCCAGCGCCTCGTCCATTGGGATGGGCTTGACGCCCGTCGAGCTCTTTTCGGCGCTGAGAGATGAAAGCAGCACGTGCAATTTGTAGCGGTTGACCTGGGCCGTCGCCCAATCCAACAGGCGCTGCGCCTCGCCGCCCTCGGTGTAGGCGGCTAGATCGCTGGGGAAGGGGATCTTGATCGCGTCGGCCGCCTGGCCCAACGCCTGGAGGTCGTACCCGCCGGCGTTCCACTCGTTGCCAGCGAAAATCGGCTGTTCCACGACCACGCCGAGCGTCAAGTCCTCGGTGTGCAGGGCGTCGGCCAGGGCGGTGATGAAATCGGTGAACGCATCTCGTTGATCGACCCCCACCCCCTGGTAATCGACGTCAATCCCCGCGAAACCGCTCTCGGCGCACAGCTTGAGGATGTTGGCGATATGCGCCTGCTGGGTCTCCGGATCGTCCAGGATGTTGGCCAATGAGGCCGAGTCAAAGGGCGCGCCCGCCGACCAGTTGCGCAAGGCGGGCTTGACCGCGTAATCCAGGTCTTGAGCCGGTTGGAGGTGATTGCTCGGTTCGACGACGAAACCGCCGTTAGCGCTCAAAATCAACCCGGTGGGGTTGATGGTGTCTATCACGTTGAGGGAGAGGTCGTCCAGCACATCGCCGGCGTTGGGCGTCGTCGCGACGCTCGGCGGGACCGCGCCGGCCTGCATCACGACCAGGTTCTGCGGCGCGTCCAGGACCTCCGCCCGGATGAACTCCTTGTCGACGACCTCGGCGTGGAGATCGCCGCCCACCCATTCCCAGGTCTCGCCGTTCCAGGCGTAGAGATCGAGCGTCTCCCAGGGTTCCGCCCCGGTCGGGACGTCCACATCCAGCATGATCGGCTGGGACGGCTCGCCGCGTATGTCGATTTGATACAAGGGACTGTGCACGGAGAGGTGCTCGGGCAGGGCCTCGATAGCCTCCCGAAGCGCTTTTCCGGCGTACCCGTCCATCAACTCCCGCTCCGGGACCGATTCCAGGCGCACCCGCAGCTTGTCCCCGCTCTCGGGAGGCGCGCTGACGGTCAACCCGTCTTCGTGCCGGACGGCATAGCCATTTTCGGCGTTCAGCCGGGTATAGCCGATGAGGCCGAGCCGCCGGGGCAGCGCGATGGGTGGCAGCAGGAGCAAGGCAAGGATCAGAATCCCCACTGCTCCCAAAGCCAACCACCCGAAGTTGATTCGCGCGCCCGATTGTGCAAAAGTCGCGCGCACCTGTTCGATGAAGGATGGGGGCGGTTCTACCTCTTCGGGCGCGGCGACAGGTTCCGCCGCCGCTTCTGGTTGCGCAGCGGGCATGGGAATCTCTGCCTCGGCTGCCAGTTCCGCCGCGGTGGACGTCGTCGCGGCCTCCGTTTCAGGCTCTATCTCGGCCCCTATATCGGGCTCTATCTCAGCCCCTATATCGGCCCCTGCCTCTGCTTCGATATCGGGCGCCGCTTCGGTCGTTTCCATTGCCTCCATTGCCTCGACCGGAGGCGACGTTTCGACTGCGGCCGGCGATTCGGCGACGGCCTGTATTTCTTCCACCTTGCGCTTCAGATTTTCCAGCGTCTTGGGGCCGATCCCTTTGATGCGCAACAGGGTCTCGTCCCCTTCTGCGAGGGCGGCTTGCAGAGTCTCCAGGGTGTCGATGCCATCGCTGGATAGCGCTTTGTGAGCGCGAGTGGAAAGTCCTAAATCCTCAATGGAAAGCGCGGACGCCCCCCCGTCGCGGGGCGTTCCTTCAACCTGCTCGTTAGGCGTTGGGTTTTGCATAAACCCTCCTGAACTATTTTGTACCTTTTCCTGCCTAGCAACAAAAAGCGGAGGCTATTCTAGCATAGCCATGACCTTTTTGCAAACTGAATACCCGACACATTCGGGTCTGAACCTCCCGCAGGTTGGTAAGTGTGATCATTCCCTGCCTGGGGGCTCTCAGGCGCTGGACAGCCCAAGCTTGTTCAAGACCTTTGCCGGCGTGACTCGCTGAGCGCGTCGCCATTGATCGCCCGCCCAGCGCTTGAAAGCGTTGACCGGCTTGCGCCGTTGACTCTCCGCCATCGCCCAGCGGAGGAAGTCGTAATCCTGCCCTTTGATCTTCGGTTCGGTCGGGTTGCGGCGGTAGGAATCGTAATCGGTGATCCGGCTGAGGTCGTGTTCGACGGCGTAATCGTACAGGTCGGTGCCGGGGTGAGGGGTAAAAAACGCGGGGCTGTAATAATCGGGATCGATTTCTTTGATCAGCCGCACGGTGTCCAGGACTTCCTCCTGGGTTTCGGTTGGCAGGCCCATCATGTAATTGGCCCATATCGTGATCCCGTACTTCCGGCAGATGCGGGCCGCTTCCAAGTTCTGCTCTGGGGTGGTCCCCTTGCGGATGAATTTTAGCACGCGTGCGTTGCCGCTTTCAAAACCGATGAAGTAGCCGCGCAGACCGGCACGGGCCATGCGGGCTACCATATCCTCGTGCTTGACGAGGATGTCCGCCCGGCTCTGGCAGAAAAAGGGCATGTCGAATCCTGCGGCGATGTATTGCTCGGTGAAGGCCATGACCCATTCGCGATCCTCGGTCAGGCAATCGTCGTGGAACATAAAGGATGCGATGTCATACCGTTCGACCAACGTCCGCAACTCGGCGATGACGCTCTCCGCGCTGCGCCGCCGGGTGCGCTTGCCGAAGAGGTAGTCCTCGCCCGGTTTGCAGAACGCGCAATTGTAGATGCACCCTCGCCCGGCGATCACCGTCGTAAATGGGGGCGGAAGCTCCGGCACAAATGGGACCTCCGGGGAATCCAGATCGTAGCCCCACTTTTTCCATTCGTCCAGGAAAAGGTCCCGGTCGATGAAGGGGATGTGGTCCAGATCGGGCGTCTGGCCCCGCAACACGCGATGGGGCGGCGGATCGCCTCCCGCGAGCTGGTGGAGCAATTGCACAAAGGTCGCTTCCCCCTCGCCGGTGACCAGGTAATCGACGTGGGGGATGCGGAGCGCGTCTTCCAGCGCAATCGTGACGTGGGGGCCGCCGATGACGGTGACGATCTCCGGGTTGACCGCCTTGACGATGGCGACAGCCTCGCAGGCCGGGTTGTAATCGACGCTCATCATCGTCACGCCGACCACGTCGGGATCGCGTTCGGCGAGCACGTCCCTGAAATGATCCCAACTTGAGAGCGCCCGCAGGTCAATCAGGTCGACTGCGAACCCTTGCGCTTTGGCTGCGCTGCTCAGGGAGGCTAGTCCGTGGGAGATCCATCCCGCATCCATGCCCTGTTTTAGGGATTTAAAACCACGACCGGCGATGCCGGGGTAGATAAGTGTTGTTTTCATCACGGTCCTCTCTAAAATTATATCCAGGGTTCCCCCGATTTGGTGGACAGAGGATTGCGCACATTATCGCTCGACTTATTCAAGCGAGAGTTCTGTGGGCGCTGCGGGGTCGATGACGTAAGCGCACATTAGATCGTCCTCTTGAGACGATGCAACGCGCCGGGGTTGTGTTCCGAGGATGTGATCTAATAGGCAGAGATCCATCAAGCAGACGACGGGGTCCTGCTGGGAAACCCGTTCGTAGGGGCAATTGATCATTTGGAGCAGATACGATCCGTCTTCTCGTCGTTCCCAGCGTGGCATATAGCCCATATCCTCCAGAAATTGGGCGGTGCAGCGGATGCGTGTCTCGAGATCCGTCTCTTTGGATATGGCGGCTTGTTCGGCCAGGCGCTGCCCGATGCGCCTCATCATCCGCTCCACCTTTTGCGGCGAATGTTGCTCGCGCAGGTCATCGAGAATGTACAGGAGCAGTTTGTCGTACCGCTTGGGAAAGAGCGCGTTCGCTTTTTCGGATAGCGTGAAGATGTGGCTGGGACGCCCCGGCGTTTTGCAAGGTTGGGTGAACGGCGCTGCGACGAGACCTTCCCCGCGCAGAATGTCGAGGTGGTGCCGAATCGTCACGGTGCTCAGGTTAAGTTTTCGACTGATATCGTCCACTGTCGCCTGTCCCTGAACCTTCAGGATATTCATAATACGCTCGCGCGTGGCCTGCATCGCCAATGCTTCCCTTTCAATTTCTGCGCGCAATCTCTGCGCGCAATCTCTGCACGCAATCTCTGCGCGCCTTCTACAAGCCGCTTCAGTTGATCAACCTCCCGGATTTCAAGCCTGCGGGAGGTTTAGAGGTTGGGTTTAGAGGATACGGTTGATTCCAGTTTAGGCGAATCATTCTATTATAACCCCTATAATTTGTCAAACCTTCATCTTTGTAATTATCGTCTTGGGCGTGGGTTTTCGGCCGGGCGGCTGTTACGCTCTCATCTTTCCAGCCGTTTCTTTTCTAACTCGGCCAGGAGGGCCAAATCCATTTCATCAATCAGGGTTAAAAGGCGGGAGCGCACGTCAGGCCACTGTCGCTTTGCGCCCTCGACGCCTGCGGATGTGCGAAAGATGGCCGACACGTCCTCGCTAAACGTGCGAAATTGATCGCCGATTTCACGCCAGGTCTCGGACAGGTTTTTCCTGGTGCAACGGGGCCCGGCGGAGATCGCCGCCTCGTAGATCGACTGTAAGCGGGCAGCGGAGGTCGGGGCTGTGTAGCGCTGCGCCGAGCGGAGCGCCTGTTCACCGAACTGATGCCGCCGATCATCGTCAGATAACAACGTCACGACTGCGCGGGCGAACGCTTCCTCCACCGGGGGGACAAGCACGCCGCCTCCCTCTGCCAACACGTCGGCCGACCCCAGCGCTTCGACGGCGACGACCGGCGTGCCGGCCGCCATCGCTTCGATTAACACCAGGCCTTGCGTATCGGCCTGGGATGGGAAGACGAACAGATCCGCCATTGCAGCGTAATGGGGCACCGCCTCGTGCGGCGTCGCGCCGACGAATATGACCTGCTGCGCCAAACCCAGTTTCTGCGCCAGGCGTTTAAGGGGCTGCTCTTCGGGACCTTTGCCCACCAATACCAAGTGCGCGCGCGGCCGCTCGTCGGCGATCAACGCCAATACTTCGAGTAAAAACTCGATATCTTTCTCCTCCGACAGGCGACCGATGTACAACAAAACTTCGGCGTTCGTCAGTCCCAGCCCCTTTCGAATTCGCTGTGGTTCCAGATCTTGGTACTGACTTAAATCGACCGGGGTAGGCGCTACGCTCACCGGCGCCTCGAGTGCGTACTCTCGCAGGATAAAATCGCGAATGCCTCCCGTCGGCGCGATCACGTGTGTACATTTGTCCAGGTATCGTTTGATAATCTCGTCGGTGACCATCCCGGCCAGTTTCGAGACCGCGGGCGCGTATTTTTTAGCATATATATCGTATCGGCTGTGGAACGTAAAAACCAGCGGCAAATCCATATCCTGGGCGAAATTAGCGGCGATATCACCCATCCATATTGGATGTTGGCTATGAATTAAATCCGGCTTGAGCCCGCGCACCGTGGGATACATCGTCAGCCGGGATGGGATGACCAGTGATAGACCGGCTTGATCGGAGACGTCCAGCGCCGGGAAGCGAAAGATGTAAAGTTCTTCGTCATGATAATCCTCATATTCAGGCGCTATGATGTAAACATCGTGCCCCATATGGATTAGCTCTTGCCGAAACAGACTGATGGAGGTCACGACGCCGCTGATGACCGGTTTGTAGGCGTTCGTAAAGATTAGAACCCGCATAATCTGCTCCTTGTATCGCAAAGGCGAAGTTGATTTACCGCGGCGTCAAAATCGGTTGTGCAATGCGCTTTTTGAGACATCCGAATTCTATTGGAAAAACCAGATTACAGGCATGATTGATGTGTGAGGCGATTTTCGGCCAATTCTTACGGACAGCGAATCCGTGGGCGGTTGATAAACGCTTACACGAACGCCCCGCTTCTATCTGTAGAGGCGGGGCGTTTATATAGAGTGTCTTAAATAATTGCTCTGGCCACCGTCCCGAGGACGGGCCTCTGAGCGAATTTTTTAATAGCCTCTATATCAACTGGGTGTGTTTCATTTCATTTGAGGCCAAGCTCGTAGTAGGCGATTTATCGCCGTAAAAGCGCGCTGTCTAGCGCCGCTAGACAGCGCGTGCTACAAACAACGCTCAAACCATTTGAAACACACCTATATCAACTGCGTACCAAATTGTCCGTTGCGCCACGGAGTTACAGCTATCCGATCCGCTCCTTCAGCGCCGCTGTCAACGCTGGCGCGACTTTGAACAGGTCGCCGACGATGCCGTAGTGCGCCAGCTTGAAGATCGGCGCCTCCGGGTCTTTGTTGATCGCCACGATTACCTTGCTGGTGCGCATACCGGCCTGGTGCTGAATTGCGCCGGAGATGCCAGCCGCTACGTACAGATCGGGGCTGACCGTCTTGCCCGTCTGGCCGACCTGAAGGGCGTAGGGGATCCAGCCGGCGTCGACCGCGGCGCGGGAAGCGCCCACCGCCGCGCCCAACGTCTGGGCCAATTCGCGCATCGGCTCGAAACCCTCCGGGCCGCCCACTCCCCGCCCGCCAGAGACGATGATGCTGGCGTCCGCCAGGCTCACGCCGCCCTCAGTCTGCCGGAAACCGGTCACCTGGGTCGCGATCTCGTTCTCGGCCAAGGCCGGCTCTACCCGTTGCACCTTGCCGCTGCGGCTCGTATCCGGTTCCGGCTTGGGGAAGGCGCGAGGTCGCGTGGTGAATATCTGTGGCCGTTTATCGGGGATCACACACTTGCTGAGCAACTTGCCGGCGTAGATGGGTCGCGTCGCCGTCAACTGCCCGTCCTCCAACGTCAGCGCTGTGCAATCGGCGATACAGCCCGAATCCAGGGCCACGGCTAATGCGGGTCCTAACTCTCGTCCGCGAAAGGTCGCGCCGATGAGCACGACGTCCGGCTCGGCCTCTTGCACGGCCTGGGCCAGCAACGCCGCCTGCGGCTCGACCCGAAAATTCTCTAACGTCTCATCCTCGGCCAGGAGCGCTATGTCGGCCCCGTAGGAGATAGCCTCCTCGGCCAGCTCCTCCAGCCCCTCTCCGCCGAAGATACAGGCGGTCACGCCGCCCCCCAGCTCGTCCGCCAGTCGACGCGCGACGCCGACGGCCTCCCACGAAGCGGGCGTGGTCTGTCCCTCGAACTGCTCTACCCATACGAAAACATCTTTGTTCGCCATCGCTTCGCCTCCTATATCACTTTCTCGGCCATCAACTTATCGACCAGGATCGCGGCCGTCTCTTCTATTGTGTCGGCTTCGATGATCTCGGCCTCGCCTTCCCGCGCCGGCGGCGCCATCACCTCGGGCCAGCGCACGCTAGAGCCACTGGCGCCTGCTTTTTCCGGATCCGCGCCCACATCCTCCAGCGTCCAGAGGGGATAATCCATCTTCGACGCTTTCCGGATGCCGATGAAGGACGTGTAGCGGGGTTCGTTGATGCCCTTGGTCGTGCCGACGACGGCCGGCAGGGAGGAGGAGACAACCTGACGCCCCTCTTCCAGCAATCGCTCGACGACGATTTTCTTCCCGTCGGGGTCCAGTTCGGCGATTTCGATGACGTACATCAGGGAAGGCGCGCCCAGGCGCGCGGCGACGGCCGGGCCGGTCTGCGCTGTCTCGGCGTCAATGGCCGACTTGCCGAACAGGATCAGGTCGACGTCGCCGATCTTCTCGATGGTCTTGGCCAATACGTAGCTGGTGGCCATTGTATCGGAACCGACGCAGGCGTCGTCCCAGACCCGGATTGCCTCATCGCACCCCATCGCGATGGCGTGCTTGAGCGCTTCCAGGGCGTCCTCCGGCCCCATTGAGACGACGGTCACTTTGCCGCCGTGCTCGTCCCGCAACAACAGGGCCTCCTCCACAGCGTACTCATCCCAGGGATTGATGATGAGCGGGGAATCGCCCCAGGACACGTTGCCGGCGTCATCCACCGACATCTTGGCTTCGCTATCGGGCGTGTGTTTGGTACATACGACGATGTGCAAGATACACCTCCTTGAACTTATGCGTGATACGTAAAACGTGGACTCGAAAATTCATTTTCAGCACGCCCAAACAGGTATGTTTGGGTCAAAAGCACAGCGGTTAAAACCGCGTGGCTACAGCGCGTAAAAATCACGCGCTGCAAAGTCGGCCTACGCCGACTACAGTCCACGTAGGGGGACTTCGCAACGTGTCGCTTGCGACACGCGGTCGCTTGCGACACGCGGTCGCTTGCGACACGCGGTCGCTTGCGATTTTAATCGCCGGGTTTATGTCTCTGGCAACATACCCTTTTTGCTATGCTGAAAATGGAGAAAACGACTAACGATTGGAAACCGGGATTAATCTTTGGGTGCTGGGTGGGTCCTTATGACAATTA
>DAOTUC010000131.1:0-3458 GCA_034437315.1 Anaerolineae bacterium | reverse complement strand
GTCTTAAATAATTGGGTTCTCTGGGATTTCGCATGGCGAGACCCTAAAGGTTTTGCTCAAGGCCGCGCAAACAACGTTTTTGCCTTAAACAATGACCTTTTTCCATCAAAACCAGCGCAAAAACCTTTAAGGTCTATGATGGGCCATGCGAAATCCTGAAGACCCAATAATTGCTCTAGCCACCGTCCCGAGGGCGTTAATCGGCCCGAGGACGGGCCTCTGAGCGAATTTTTAACAGTCTCTGTCCAGAAAAAGATGACAGGCGTCTACCCTGTGTCCATCCGCTCCACCTCGATAGCCTGGGGGCCTTTCGACGTCTGCTCGACGCAATAGGTCACCGCCGCGCCATCGGTAAAGTTGGGCGTCTCTCCGGGCGCGATGCCGGTCCGATGGAAAAATATCTCCTCTCCATCGGGATGCACGATGAAGCCATACCCCTTGTCGTTATCATACCACTTGACCTGGCCCTCGTGCGGGCCGCGCTCTAATTCCTGCGATTCCTTCGGCGCCGGTTGTGATCGGGTCTCTCCACCTGATGATGGAATGCTCATACCCCCGGATTGCTTACAGGAAGGACAAAGCGGAGGCGGCGTGATCTCCTTACCCTGCTTCGACAATCGGCGCTGGTCCTCAACCCGAAAAACAAACTTATCGCCGCATTTGGTGCAAATCGCCCACGTATCTTGAAAAGTCATCTAATTCTCCTCATTTGCCGCTCATACACGGTTATTCTTGCTGATCTTTTTCCACTTCAATCGCCGGAGGCGGCGCGAATGCGTCCACCACCCGATCGCCATCTCTTAGCGCGATCACCTCATCACCCTGCGTCGCCCGCCCCGTCCGGGGGGCCGATTGGGCTCGAATTGTCTTGGCTGCTCCTTTCTCCGTCGTCAACACCACTGTATCCCGCGCCTGGACGATGCACGCACCAGCCAGGCGAATGTCCGGTCCGGGGAAGCGGGCCGCGATGACCCCTTGCCCGTATCGACCCTGGGTGGGATACTCTGCCAGCGACGTGCGCTTGGCTCGACCGTCGTCGGACACGGTGAACAGGTCGGAACGGGATTGCACGACGACCATGGCGACCACGCAATCCTGATCGCCATCTAACTTGACGCCTTTGACGCCGCCGGCCGGCAATCCCATGGCACGCACTTCCTCTTCCTCGAAGCGAATCGCTCGGCCGGCCGCCGTGACGAGTATCACTTCATCCTCTCCGTTCGTCAGCGCGACCCAGTCCAGCGCGTCCCCGTCATCCACACCCATCACCACGAATGGCTCGGCGCTCACACCGGGCAGATCCGCCAACGCGACACGCTTGACCACCCCCTGCTGCGTGGCGAGGAAAAGAAAACCCTCGACGACCGACGGAGGCAGCGCCAACGCCGCTCGAACCCGCACGCGGCGCGAGAGGGAAGTCAAATCAGCGTAATGAGCGCCGCCGCCCTCCCAGGCCTCGCCCTCCGGCAACTGGTGCGCCGGGTGAGCGGCCGCTTGACCATCGGCGGTGAACAGGTACAGGGTATCGCGCGTCGAGGCCGCCATCACAGTGATCGGCGGGTCTGCGGGACGAGATAACACCCGCGGCGGCTTACCTTCGTCCAGAACATAACCCGCCCGCCCGCCCCGGCTCAGGCCGATCCAGACCGCCGCTTCGGGAATCAGATCCTCGGCGGTCAGTTGATCCCGGGCCACGTCCGCCACCTGAGTGCGTCGTGGATCGGCGTACTCTTGCTTGACGTCGATCAACTCCTGGCGCACCACGTCCCGAATTTTACTGGGGCTACGCAACAACCCTTCCAGGCGATCGATCAAGTCCTGCTTTTCCTTGTACTCGTCGTTGATCTTCCGCCGTTCTGTAGCGGCCAAGCGACGGAGGGGCATATTGAGAATCGCTTGGGCCTGGGTCTTGCTCAACTTGAACTTGCGGCATAGATTGCGCCGCGCGGTATCGGTGCGCCGCGAACGCCGGATGGTGTCGATCACCTCGTCCAAGTTGTCGAGCGCGATCAGCAATCCCTCGAGGATGTGCGCCCGCTCCTTGGCCCGGGCCAGATCGTATTGACTGCGCCGGGTGACGATGACCTGCCGGTGATCCAGATAGGTCAGCAGCGCTTTCTTGAGCGATAGGCGCCGCGGCTCCCCATCGACCAGCGCCAACATAATCAGGCTGAAGGTGTTTTCCATCTGGGTGCGTTTGAACAAGGTCGCCAAGACCTCGGCGGGGTCCACGGTGCGCGTCAACTCGATCACCAGGCGCATGCCATGGCGATCCGATTCGTCGCGCAGATCGGTGATGCCCTCTATGTCGCCGTTATGCACCAGTTTGGCGATGCGTTCGATGACGGTCGTCTTGTTGACCTGGTAAGGCAATTCGGTGACGACGAGCCGGTGACGAGAACGGCTCATCTCCTCCACGTGGACCAAGGCGCGCACGGTGACCTTCCCCCGCCCCTGGCCATACGCCTCGAGGAGCACATTCTTGCCCCCCTCCTCTCGCTGCCGGTAGATCACCCCGCCGGTCGGGAAATCGGGTCCCTGGATAAAGCCCATCAGATCCTCAACCCCGATCTCTTCCTGCGTATCCCAATTATCGAGGATGTACACCAACGCATCACAGACCTCCCCCAGGTTGTGGGGCGGAACCGAGGTGGACATCCCGACAGCGATGCCGGACGCGCCGTTGACCAGTAAGTTCGGAATCGACGCCGGTAAAACCGAGGGCTCGTAGAGCGTATCGTCGAAATTGGGGACGAAATCGACCGTGTCCTTTTCCAGATCAAGGATCAACTCGGTGGCGATGGCGTCCAGGCGAGCCTCGGTATAGCGCATCGCGGCCGGGCTGTCCCCGTCAATCGACCCGAAATTGCCCTGCCCATCGACCAACGGGTTGCGGAGGCTGAAATCCTGCGCCATACGGGCCATTGCGTCGTAGACGGCCGAATCGCCGTGGGGGTGATATTTGCCCAACACTTCGCCGACGATACGGGCCGACTTCTTATAGGGCGTATCAGGCCGCAACCCCAGTTCGTGCATCGCGTAGAGGATGCGGCGCTGAACCGGTTTGAGCCCGTCGCGGGCGTCGGGCAACGCTCGCGAGACGATGACGCTCATCGCGTAATCGAGATAAGCGCCCCGCATCTCATGATCAATGTCCACTCGCTGAACAATGCCAATTTCCATAAACGACTCCTGTGCTATATCGTGTGATCTACAACTATCCACCAGAAATTTCGCCCGGCCCTGAGACGCGCTCACGAACCGCACCCTATTACTATACGTGAAGGGAGCGATTCTGTCAATCAAGCGCCGAGCGTATCTTCTCAATATTTTGGTTCTCTGGGATTTCGCATGGCGAGACCCTAAAGGTTTTGCTCAAGGCCGCGCAAACAACGTTTTTGCCTTAAACAATGACCTTTTTCCATCAAAACCAGCGCAAAAACCTTTAGGGTCTATGA
>DAOTUC010000130.1:0-20741 GCA_034437315.1 Anaerolineae bacterium | reverse complement strand
CCGGATGCCCGATGGCGGAACCGTTGACAGGCGTTCTGAGACAAAATTGCGGACGCGATGCATAACTAGTTACCTCCATATTCATGTGATGAATAAGAAACTGTGAGATTTACTGCTCGACACCGATCTGCTATCACGAATCGCACGAATAAACGAATTTCACGAACGCTTTTTCACAATTCGAAGTTAAAATTCGTGTCATTTGTCCATTCGTGTCCTTCGTGATCCAGGGATTTTGGACATTGAAATTGGTGATCAAGAACGCTGGCGGCGCGATAGCCACCAGGCGCCTACGCCCAGCGCAGCGACCAGGGCGCCCAATCCGATGGCGGCCGCCTTGACCGTCTGGGGCTCCATACCGGGCATAACGGCGCCTTCCAGGCCAGCGTCGGCTCCATAGTCGGAGAACAGACGCCCCCATCTGGTCTCCAGCGCCGACTCGACCCGCTTACGTCCCACGAAGGGGTACCAGTAGACGTTGTGGTAGAAATTGCTGGCGAAGTAGGACCAGGGCACCAGCGGCGTCCGTAGCAACAACGGTTCGAGTGGGTGGAGCGCGCCGTGGTAAATGGCCTTCTGTCCCCGGCTGGCGAACGTGTCCTCCTGGACGAAGTCCCAATTCTGGGCCATGACCCAGTCTCGCTCCTCGCCCATGACCTCAATCTGATCCGGATCTCCAATTCCGAGCCCCATCTCGTGCGCGATGCGGATGAAGGGAATGGACAGTGGGTCGAAGCCCTGCATATAGGCCGACATGGCATCGATGGCCACCTGATCGGCCGAGGCGAGGATGACGTCCTTCTCGTGCCAGCGCATGGCCCGGGGGCCGGGGCCGTCGCCGGCGAAGGCCCCATCCATCACGGCGAACAGGCCCGGGTGGATGTCCTGCTGGATCTGCAACAGATCGACCAACGTCTCGTGAATGACGCCGTGGGTCCAGTGGCGCTTGCGACCGAGCAGGCCGCCGAAGGCGTTTTTCATCGCGCCGGTGATGGTGGTGAAGACGTGCGTTTTGACTGTCGGCAACTGGATCACGTTCCGCCCGATGAGGAATTCGGGGATGTAGACCCCCTCCGGGTAGACCTGATCCAGCACCAGAAAGGGCTTTTTGGGTTCGTAACGAATCCACTTGTACTGGGGTTCGAAAAGGTGTACGTTGCGGATGCCGTATTGATTGACGACGTACTTGTGCTTATTATTCCGCTCGCCGACGTGGGCGTCAACGACGACGGTGTCGTTGTGCACGCCGCTCAAGTTCTCGTATCCGGCTTCTTGTAGCGCCCGCACGACCCCCTCCAACTGCCAGGGCGCTGTGGAACAGGCGGGATACCAGGTCTGCCACGAGATGTTGATCTTGAGGGCTGTCTCGTTCTCCTTTGGCAACACTCGCTGAAAATCGGCCAATTCCATCAAACGAGCGTAATCATCCAAAACCGTCTCCGGTCTGGTTTTCAATATTGCGACCTTCCCTTTGCCGGGATATTCTTTAGTATTCATACAACCTCCTGGGGTAAAATGTAAGAAACAAAGTGTACAAACGCGGACGCAGAGAGTAGAATCACGCACTATTCAGTATACTTCACTTCAAACTAACTGTCCAGTACACGTAAAACAGCATACCCTGCCAGACATTAAGCAAAGTCATCGTCCTTCGATAAATATCGGAATCGGTCAACCAACTCACAAGCTCTTCATAAGTCGGGGTCTCTTTATCATTCCAGGAGCAACCAGTCGCCTCATTGGCTACCAGATCCGGAAATCGGCTTTTCCACGGTTCGTCCAAAGAAAGTAATGCATCGCCGAGCGAATGAGCTCTTTCTTCTACAAAGCTGGAGTGATTCACCATTAACACGCTGTTTTTCCCATTGTTCAGTCAATTCTGCCAGTGAATCTGCGGGAGCGTGATGGAGGGTTTTGCGCCGCGAGCGCTTCCCCACAGATCATTGACCTTTTGAGCGCTCATAACAATTTGTTATTTACAGACAAACACCTTCGACCTTCGACGCGCAACTTGGAAGTAGTCACGGGTAAACTAATTTGAAATAACGCATCCCCCCCCTATATCTAGGGGTATCAGGGAGGATGGGTTGCACAGATATAGCCCCTTATCGTTCGTCGATCGTTCGACCATCCCCTCCTTTAAGCTATCTTAAAAAAACCATCTTTTAATATACATCCCCGATTATCAGTTGTCAAAGAGAAGCGCTTTTGGTAGAATTCAGGCACTTCAGGGCGGGGATATTTTTAAGAGTAAGAAGTGGGCGGCGCCTCCACCGACCGCCTTCGCCGTTTTTGTTTGCTATGGGAGTAGGGTACCATCCTCCTTATCCCCGTGTCGTTTTGTACAACTCTATTAGACAATTCTATATGCGTGTGTGGATATGAATTCAGATCAAATCTGGTCAGCCGCCCTTGGCGAATTACAATTGCAGATGACCCAGGCGACCTTCGATACCTGGTTGCGTGATTCCAGGTTGCTGAAGAATGAGGATAACGTGCTAGTTATCGGCGTTAAAAGCGGCTATGCCAAGGATTGGCTGGAAAATCGCCTCATTTCTACCATTAAGCGCACGCTGGCCCGCCTGACCGGGCGCACAGTAGACGTCCAATTCCTGGTTTGGGATGCCAACGCGCATCAACAGGATAATGTCCCCTTGCTCAACGTGCAAAACATCTCAGAAGAGCCGGGCGTTGACCGAGCGCCCGAACCGCGCGCCGCGTCCGATATGCCCACTTTCACCGCCAACCTCAACCCACGCTATATCTTCCCCAGTTTCGTCGTCGGGCCGAGCAATCGACTGGCCCACGCGGCGGCAATGGCTGTTACAGAAGACCCGGCCGGGGCCTACAATCCGCTTTTCCTCTATGGCGGGGTCGGCCTGGGCAAGACTCACCTATTGCACGCCATCGGGCATCGCTGCCAGGCTCAGGGGCTGCGTGTGCTCTACATCTCTTCCGAATGTTTTACCAACGATCTCATTGAGGCGATTCGCGCCCACACCACCGACGCCTTTCGTGATAAGTACCGGACGGTCGACGTTCTGTTGGTGGACGACATACAGTTTATCGCCGGCAAAGAAAGCACACAGGAGGAGTTCTTCCACACCTTCAACGCGCTGCACAGCAACGGTAAACAGATTGTCATTTCGTCCGATCGCGTGCCCAAGGCGATGAGCACATTGGAGGAACGATTGTGCTCCCGTTTCGAGTGGGGGCTCATTGCAGACATTCAACCACCCGACCTCGAAACCCGAATCGCCATCCTGCGCACCAAATCGGACGCCTATGGCCTGATGGTTCCGCCGGACATTCTCACCCTCATCGCCCGACGGATTCAGAGCAACATCCGTGAATTGGAAGGGGCGCTCAACCAGGTCTTGGCGATGTCCCGCCTCACCCAACAACCGCTGACGGCCGAGGTGGTCGAAGCGGCCCTCAGCGATTTGATCCCCCGTCAGAGACAGGTGACGCCGGATCACGTCATCCACGAAGTCGCCAATCACTTCGGCATCCAGATTCAAGCCCTACGCGGGCGCGGGCGCAGCCGGGAGATCGCCCGGCCCAGGCAAATCGCCATGTATCTCATCCGGCAGGAAACGGGCGAGTCTTACCCGCGGATTGGCGAGATGTTAGGCGGTCGCGATCACTCTACGGTGCTGTACGGTTGTGACCGTATTTCCGACTTGATCGAAGAAGACATCTCGTTAGAACGCGAGGTGACCTCGTTGCGCCATCGTCTCTACGAAAACAACCATTGACCTCTCACGCGCCTCAAACCTGGAGCGCCAGCATCTTGCTGGCATCTAGGCCGTCAATATGACGCCACATTTTAGTTATCAATAGCCAATACTTGAAATAATCCCAAACTCATGCACCAAACTCATGCAAAAGACGCCCCCAGGACATCCTGGAGGCGTCTTGTAACGTCAGCCTGTGGCGTGGTTATTTTCCCAGGTGCATCGGCATAATGACGTGGATGAAATCGACGTCGCCCACCGGTCGCAGGACGCCTGGACTGGAAGACATCGTCGTGTCCAGCGCGACCTGGGGAGTCTCAATGACCGAGAGTACGTCGATCATATACTTGACGTTGAAGGCGATCTCTATCTCATCCCCTTCCACGTTGGCGTCCAACTCACTGACGTCATCTCCGGTCTCGGCCGAGGTCGCCGATACGATCACGCGTCCGGGTGAAAGTTCCGAACCCGGCTTAACGTGTATGCGCGTGATGTGAGCCGCGTCTCGCGCGAAGATGAGGGCCGTCTTGCACGCCTTCAACAATGACGCCGTGTCGATGACGGTGTGCGTGACCCGCTCCTGCGGGATGATCTGATGATAGTCTGGGAAGTTTCCGTCGATCAACTGTGAGACGAGCACTGTATTGGTCAGCTGGAAAAGCGCCTGGTTGCGCGTCGGTGTGACGGTCACGACGATAGGATCTACTTGCTCCCCACTGATACGGCCCAATTCGGCCAGGGCGCGCGCCGGCACGATGATGCTGAACGGGTCGGGCGCTGGTTGAGGCAGGGGGATGGTGCGCACCGAGAGACGATAACCATCGGCGGCCGCCAGCGTCAGTTTTGAATCCTCGAACTTGGCGTATACGCCGGTTAGAATTGGCCGGCTCTCGTCGGTCGCTGCGGCAAAGGCCACCTGTTGAATAGCCGTGCGCATCGCGTCGGCCTCGACAGAAATACCGCCTTCACCATCTGCGACCGGCACGATGGGAAATTCCTGGGCGTCGATGCCCTTGATATTGGCCTCGCTGCGGCCCGCTTGTAAATTCAGCGTCTGGGTGCGCGCGATTAACTCCATATCGACCTGCTCCGGAGGCAGGGCATTCACCAGGTCGATAAACGTGCGGGCCGGGATAGTGATGGCCCCATCCTCTTCGACCTTGGCCCCAATCCAACAATTGATCCCTATCTCTAAATTTGTCGCAGAAAGCTTGAGCCGTCCCTCATCGGTCGCCAGAAGGACGTTTCCCAGCACCGGCAAGGTGGAGCGCGGCGAAACTGCTCGACCAACGATTCCTAAACCTTTCGATAGGTTTTCCTGCAGGCAGGAGACCTTCATAACTATAGCCCTCCTCAATAACTAGCGTTGCGATGGATGAAAACGACAGGTAATCGGCCTGCAAAATCGCGCCTGGGCCGAAACGCATAATGGGATTAGTATACACCAACTCTCTGAGGCGCACAAGTGCGCGTTGGGGCGGGAGACGCGCCGCCAGTTGAATGAAATGTCCAGATATGCTAGAATAGCGGTAATTGCTCACCCTGTTCGTTTAACGTGGGCCACAGTCCGCGCCGCTGGCATTGTCTGTCGGCGGTATGGCGTTTTATTGAGCAGATGCGCGTGACAAACGAAGGAGTATGACGAATGGCGAACGAGAACACGAATGAGAACGCGAACCTGAACGAAAGTGAAAAGCAGAGCCTCGAAGAATGGATGGATGCGGAACGGGCGCGACTTAAACAGGGCTTCAATTATGATCCGCCTCCCACTTCTCCCCCGAAAAAATCGGAATCGGTCGAGCAGGTCGCCGCTGGCCTGGGTATTGGGGCCAGTGTGGTCGGCAGCGCGCTGGCGCCACATCCAGAGACCGCCATATTTGAGGGTTGTCGGGCCGCTGTGATCGTCAGGGCTCTGGAATCGGA
This sequence comes from Anaerolineae bacterium, assembly GCA_034437315.1. Classification (GTDB taxonomy): domain Bacteria; phylum Chloroflexota; class Anaerolineae; order B4-G1; family B4-G1; genus DSAR01. The sequence goes on along the minus strand of DAOTUC010000130.1, from coordinate 15,081 downwards.
GATCGCCGCCCCCGATACCCGCATCCAAGCAGAGCAGAGCGGCGCATCAACCGTCGTCACCATCCTACAAAGCCAGGCCCGCGCCCCCGCGCGTTTCGCTCCGGCGTTGACGGTGACGTTGGTCGAATCGGCCGAGACATTGACCGTAAACGTGAGCGCGCTCAACCAGGAAGCGAAACGGAACACGTTAGGCTCCGTCGGGCGCACTGTCATCGGCCAGAGCAAGCGCCTCCTCTTCCGGCGGCGGGGCGTGGACGGGTTGCTCGATACGGCGGGTGAATTGATGCGCAGCGCGGAAAATCTGGTCGAGGACGTCCAGGATCTGGGATTGCCCAAGCGGGTGTGGGACGTGATCGACCGCGTGGGATTGGCAGCCGAGAAGACCTATCTAGAGAACCAACGGAAGCGCCGGGAGGTGGAGGAACAACGGAAAGCGGCCGAGCAATCGTGGCTCTATTGCGAGTATTGTGGGCGCGCATACGAAAAAGATGAAGAAGGCCTGTCCAACTGCCCCGCTTGCCGGGGCGCCAGAGGGGAGAAACCCGCCTGGCTCAAGTGATCTTTTTGTCTTCCAACTGAATGGGATAGCGGCGGCGCAAAGAGAGCGAAGCAGCGTCGGAACAGGTTACGCGCCAGGCGCGTCGGCGAAAGCGGTTTGCAGCGCGTAGGCCACGCCCACCATCGAGGGGCCGGTGTGCGCGCCTAGCACGAGTGATATCTGACCTAATGGCAACCACTCGCAATCGAAGCGTTGATCGACGGCATCCCGTAACGTCAACGCGCCCTCCGGATTCGCCGAGTGGAGCACCTGAACGCGCAGACGGCTGCCCGGCGCGTGTTGCTCCGCCATCAGATCCACTAACCCACGCATCGCCCGCTTGAAAGAGCGGGTCTGCCCGAGTTGAACATACGTCCCCCCTTCTTTCTCCACCCCGATCAGAGGCTTGATGTTCAACACCGAGGCGATTAACCCCTTGATGTGACTGATCCGCCCTCCATGGATCAGGTATTTGAGTTCCTTCAGCGTATAGACGCTTTCGGCTGCCTGGCTGATGCGCTCAATCAACGCCAGGATTTGCGCCTTCGTCCAACCGGCCTGCGCCGCCCGAGCCGCGGCGACCACTTGCCAGCCCGACGCCGCCGAGAGGGTCTTGGTGTCCACAATGGTGACGTTAGCTTCTTTCACGTATTGCGCGGCCGTCCGCGCCGAATTGACCGTGCCGCTCAAGCCAGACGAGATGTGAATCGACAGGATGTCGGGATCGTTTACCGCCAAACGGCGATAGATCTCCTCAAAATCACCGGCCGATGGTTGCGACGTGATCGGCAAACTATCGGTCTCGGCTAACAAGCGGTAGAAATCGTCCGCTTGAATATCCCGTCCCTCGCGATACGAGACGCCGTCCAGTGTGACTGTGAGCGGCATAACGTAAATGCCCAACTTGATCATCTCTTCTGATGAGACCCATACATCCGTTCCACTATCGGTTACAATTTGCATTTTGCTCCTTTGCTGAATACTCGTATCTGAAACCAATGCCGTGTAGTGAAGGTTCGTTCGGTTGAAGATTTCTGAATTCTGAGGTGACACGCCAGGTTTAGTAGGATTATACCCTATTTTAGACGCTGTGGGAAGGCGTTATCCCATTGAATGGTTGGCGAACCGGTATGTCTTCGTTTACGTAACTGCCGCTTATCCTCTCGCAGATTGAAATCTATATGCCGGGCGCGATTGATTGGTACATAATGAACGGAAGTCGAAACGTTCCTGTAACTGAAATGAAACGTCAATTTGAGCGACGTGCGTTATACTGAATGTGGTTAAGCGTGACATCAAATCGGCGGCGACGCCCAACTGGACGCCCAGTGAGTGAATTTCAAATCGCGAGATGAATAAAAAAGATATGGCGTTACAAGTATTACTGGTCGAAGATGGTCGGACGAGTCGAGCGACGGCGGCGACAAGTCTGGAACGGGCCGGTTGCCAGGTGCACGTGGCGCGGGATGGACAGGAGGCGCTTTACATGTTACGGGAAAAAGTGTTCGATTTAGTGTTAATGGATGTATTGACGCCACAGGCAGATGGATTAGAGATGGCGTGTGTGATCAGGCAAAACGAAGCGACGAACGAGCGCCGCTTACCCATCGTCGGCTTAATGGAGACCGACGCGCTGGAACAACGGGAGGCCTGCCTGGCGGCGGGGATGGATGCTTGTATGCCGAAATCATTTGACGCCGACAATCTCTACGCGGTGATCGGGTCGCTCGTCCCCGACAGGCGCGACGGTGGAATGATGAATGGAATGGATGGTTCAGATCCAGCGTTCGATACCCCGATCGACCTGTGCGAGGCCCTCCGCGTGGTCGATGGGGACATTGAGTTATTGCAAGACGTGATCGCCCTGTTTCTGGACGAATGTCCTGACCGTCTGTCCGATCTGGAAGAAGCGCTGGTGGAACAGGACGCTCAAGACATTGAGCGGGCTGCTTATCGCTTGAAGGGCATCCTGGGCAACGTCGGCGCGCGCGTGGCGCTGAGTCTGGCCGAACAATTGGAAATGATGGGAGAAAACGGGCGGCTCAATGCGTGGGAAGATGTGTGGGTGGAGCTAAAGTTAGAAATAACGAACGTGATACAATTCGTTAAATCGCTGGAGTGGGAGCAAGCGACCGCATGGGCGAAAGACAGATCCGCCGCTTCTCTTGAGACAACGCCCCAATAGACAGTGAGGTGACAGGATGAGCGTGACCGCGAAATTATTAGTGATAGACGACGAACGTCCGGCGGTGATGGTGATGAAACGATTGTTAAGTGTACAGGGTTACGATGTATCGTTCGCCTTCGACGGAGCAACCGGGTTAGAGAAAGCGCGCGAAGAGCGCCCTGATCTGATTATCCTAAGCGAAGTGACATCCAGGATGAATGAGGATGAAGTGCTCAACCACTTGCGCGCAGACGAGACGACCGCGAATATCCCGGTGCTCGTCCTTACCGCTCGGCGCAGAAGCGCTGAAACTGAGACCGGGACCGAGCGATCCGTGGGACAGATAGAGCGCCCGGTCGATTTTCTGGCCAAACCGGTCAAAACGCAGGAACTGCTCAAGCGCGTGCTGGCCCTTTTGAAAGCCGCCGTCCACACGCCTTAACCTGGATACAAGTCGACCGGCGTTCCAACCCCCATTTGATATGACCCGGATCATATCCCCCGCGATGTAGCGTGAAATGGCAGACCGCCATTCCCACCATTCCACATAGTTGGCGAGAGCGGCCTTTGTATGGTATCATGTCCCCAACCTGGACGGGCCAGATCGACCCTGCCACTTGTGGAGAAGACATCCTCTCCTCCACGAGGGCGGCGCCGGAGCCGGCGAGATATGGCCTATCCGTCTCCACATTTTATTGAGCGCATAGCAGCGCATACCTTTGAGATAAGATCATGGATCAATTGGATGAAGAGCGTCTGATCGCCGCCACTCAACAGGGCAAAGTCGACGCCTTCAACGAGCTGGTACTGTTCTACCAGCAACAGGTCTACAACCTCGCCCATCGCATTATGGGCGATCCGGCGTCGGCCGCCGATGCGACCCAGGACGCTTTTATCTCCGCCTACCAAAGCATCGACCGTTTTCGCGGCGGCTCTTTCAAATCCTATCTGATGCGTATCGTGACCAACAAGTGTTACGATGAGTTAAGACGGCGCAAACGGCGCCCGGCGACATCATTCGAGGACTTTGGAGACCTGGACGAGGAATCCAACCCCATCTTGACCAGCGAACGAGAGAAGCCGGAGGATACGTTGGAGCGTCAGGCGGTAGTCCAGGCCATTGAACGCGGCCTCAAGACCTTACCCGACGACCAACGCATCACACTGGTGCTGGCAGACGTTCAGGGGATGAGCTATCAAGAGATCGCCGAGGCGACCCACGTCGCGCTGGGAACGGTTAAATCCCGTCTGGCGCGCGCGCGGCGTAAGTTGCGGGATTATTTACAGGAACAACAGGGGGAACTTTTACCCATTCGATATCGTCATGCATAGTAAAGGGAGCGTTTTTTTCTTCACGAAGAACGCGAGTTATAGCACAGGTAGCAGCAAGCAGGAGCAGTGATGGTTGATAGGTTGTTGAGGCGAAAACAGAAGCGGCGCGATGAACTGCTTTCGGCCTATCTGGATGATGCGTTAGACGCCGAGGAGCAGGCCTGGTTAGAGAAACAACTGGCGACGGATCCGGCGTTACGGGCCGATCTGGAGACGTTGCGACAAACTGTGTCCCTGTTGAATGATCTCCCCCAGGCGCCCGTCCCCCGCAATTTCATCCTGCCGTTGACGATGGAGAGACGTCGGCAAATCACTCGGTCGGCCCGGCCCCGATCGGCCCGCCCCGCCTGGATCGCGCCCCTATTGACGGCCGCGACCGCGCTGGTCGCCCTGGCGTTCGGCGTCGTATTGAGCCTGGACCTCTTCCTCGTTGGCTCGTCTCAGTTCGCCTCTGCGCCGGCGAGCGAATCTCTCCCCGCCGCCGAGATGCCGCCGGTCGAGCACACAGTCCCGGCGGAAGTCGTCTCCGAGAGAGAAGAACCATCCATTGCCGGGACCGAAGAGGGGGAGGCCGTCGCCGAGGAGCGCCCCGTCGACGAATCCGATCCAATGATGCTCGGCGCGCCGGACGAGGAGGCGGCGGAGGCGGCGGGAACAGTCGCCGTAACGGTAACCGAGGAAACCGAAGCATCAAAGCGCGTGCAGGCCGAAGATACCACGCCGTTCACACCCGAAGCGGTGCGAGCGGGGGCTGAGACCCCCTCACCGTCCGCGCCAGAGATCACGGAATATGTGACGGTAGAAACCCCGGTGGAAGCGCGCCGCCAGACCACGAATCGGTTGCCCTTGCAAATCGCGTTAGGGCTAGCCGCGTTGGGATTGCTGCTGGCGACGATCTGGGCCTGGCGCACGCCCCACTAGACTCATCTACCAACTGATCGACACCAGGAGTTAAGCTTTGGCCCGCGCCTTAGCACTCAACTATTGCCCCATTTGCGCGCACGCCCTGCAAGATCGAGCGGCCTTCGGGCGGATGCGCCGCTACTGCCCCCGCTGCGACCGCGTCATCTTCCGCGAGCACAAGGTCGCTGCAGGCGTCATCGTGGAACGGGCGGGGCGGATACTTCTCGTGCGGCGGAGGTGGGGTCCGCGCCAGGGATTGTGGACATTTCCGGCCGGTTTCGTCGATTTCGACGAGGCCCCGGCCGAGGCGGCGGCGCGAGAATGTCGAGAGGAGACCGGCCTGGAGGTGCGTATCACCGGCCTGTTCGACGTCATCGCCGGGCGCGAACACGAACAAGGCGCCGACATCGTCATCATCTACGAGGCGCAATTACTTGGTGGGGAGATGCGGGCGGCCGACGACGTGGATCGCGTCGCCTTTTTTGCGGCGGAGAAGGACGCGCTGCCCGCGCTAGCTTTCCGGGCGACCCAGATCGCTTTGGATAAATGGCTTGACGCCCAGGCTGGTCGGATCTAACCCATCGGGCACGTCGGCGCGGCGAAACCGGCACCCCCTGATGTTAATCTCCTGCCCAATCCGTTTCGCAGAATTGTGATATATCTCGTGCAAGAGATTGGTGCCGCCGTAGAAGGAGACGTCGAGCAAACTGACGTCGTCACGCAAGTCGGCGGCGCCGAAGTCGGCATATCCGATGAAGACCGTATTGTGAAACATGAGTGGGCCTTCGCTCTGTATCTTCCGGCCCGCAAAATCCCCCCTAAAGACGCAATCTTCAATCAGCAGGCTGGTGTAGAAATAGGCCTGCTCGAAGCAAGCCGCCCCGACGCGACAATCGACCAATTCGACCCGCTCATAAAAGGTGCGTCGGGCGAGGTCGAGCGCATCCAGGTAACACTTCTGGATGACAATCGGCTGGTAAATGCCGCGCATATCCTCCCCGCATAACCACCGGCTGATCGTGAGCGGGTCCAGGTTAAGCAGACCGGTGATCCATGTCATCGTGATGGGCTTGCCGGCGCTCAACTGCTCCAGCGCTTGGGTGGAGGGGATTGACTTTAAGGTGGTTTTTGACATCATATCGACTCCATTTTAATCAGTATACACCAATTTTAGCGGTATAATGTTTCAATTCCGTTACAAAAATGTAGCCAACAGACGGGTCGCTTGACACGTTTATACGTTCTGGGGTTTTGTTGACTTCCTGACTCGCTTGCACTATACTGGGTTTGAACAGATATCAGTGGATGAGCGGCGAGTTGCAGGCGGTGCGCGAGTCATCAAGAGGGAGAGGATGAACGAAAAGGACGAGCCAGTGTACATCAAGGTGAATCTTTATGCTCAATCGAGCGATGCGGATCTGGAGCATTTGCTGTGATGACTTCTGATCTCCTGGCACGCGGCAAGGCCGCCCTCAAGGCCGGTCGCAAGGCGGAGGCGCGGGCGCTCTTCGAGAGAGTCATCGAGAACGACGAGCGCTCCGAACAGGCCTGGTTGTGGTTGAGCGGCGCGGTCGATACAGACGTCGACCGCCGCATCTGCCTGGAGAACGTGCTGGAGATCAACCCACACAACGGACGGGCGCGGAAGGCGCTCGATTTGTTGCGCCAGCGTGAGCGGCAGGGGAGCGTCTCCCCTGCCGTGTCGGTGCGTTCGCTCAAGTCCCAGCGCGATCTCGCGCGCGAGATCGCGCCACCGGCGTCTATGGCGACGGAAGCGGAGGCGACGCCCGAATCGCCCGTTGCAGCGCAGGACGACGAGAGGGCGGCGCTAACGGAAGCGCCTGAAGAGGATGAGCGCGACCCATCGCCAGAACCGTCGGGTGGGCGGGGGATGAGATGGGCCATCGGTTGTGGCGCGCTCCTCGCGCTGTTGGCGATCGCGGCCCTGGGCGTGTGGTGGGTGATGAGCGGCGCTCCGGCAGGCGCGCCCATCGCGTCGACCGCATCACTCACGTTCACGCCAACGAGACCTCGGTCGAATGGCGCGCCGCCAACCTGGACGCCCGCGCCGAGCGTCACACCGGCAGGCACGGCGACCCCGCGTCCGTCGCGGACAGCGCGCCCCACACCGACGCCCGTCCTCACCTGGACGCCCACCTTCACGCCGACGGCGACCTTGACGGGAACGAGCACCCTCACCCCGACGCTGACGGCGCCCCCGGTTTCCACGCTGACCCTCCCGCCGACCTGGACGCCTCAGGCGACCAATACCCCGCCGCCCGGTATGACCCTCCTGCCGACCTGGACGCCCCAGGCGACCAATACCCCGCCGCCCGGTATGACCCTGCCGCCGACCTGGACGCCGCTCCCCACGAGCACGCTGTTCCCGGCTCCCACCCCATCGCCCACCAGTACGCCCACCAGTACGCTCACCGCTACGGTCACTGCTACGGTCACTGCTACGGTCACCCTCACACCCACGGCGGAGACCGAGTAGGCGGTGATTGATTATTTCTAAAGGAGAGAGATATGAAACCACTCAATTACAAAATTCACCTGGCGCCAGATTTGAATGATTTTACCTTCACCGGATGCACTGAGATCCAGATCGCCCTCGATGGTCCAACGCGCGAGATCACCCTGGATGCCAACGACCTGACATTCCAAGGCTGCCCGCGGACGTGTGTCATCCGCGCGCGCCAGGACGGGGAGACCCTCGAGGGCCAGGTCAGCGTCGACCCCGAACGACAAGCGGCGATGGTGCGACTTCCGCGATTGGTGGACGGCGAGATCGACCTGACGCTCAACTATACCGGCGTCCTCAACGATCGGCTAGCCGGGTTCTATCGCAGCCGCTACGAGCACGCGGGAGAGGTCAAATACATCGCCGTCACCCAATTCGAGGAGCGGGAGGCGCGCCGGGCCTTTCCCTGTTTCGATCATCCGGCCAAGAAGGCCACGTTCGACGTCGAGTTCCTGATCGACGAACACCTGACCGGCATCGCCAACACGCCGATCGTTGAGGAGCTCCCACAGGGGGATGGCAAGAAGCTGGTGCGCTTCGAGCGCACGCCCAAGATGTCCACCTACTTATTGTTCTTCGGCGTCGGCGAGTTCGAGTTTATCGAGGATGATTCATCGCGCACACTCGTCCGGGTGGCTGCGACGCCGGGCAAGGTGCAGTACGCCGATTTCGCGCTCCAGATGGGGCGCAAGTCACTCGATTTTGGCGAGGCCTACACCGGCATCGACTTCCCCATCGCCAAGTGCGACCATATCGCCGTGCAGGATTTCGCCTTTGGCGCGATGGAGAATTACGGGGCGATTGCCTATCGCGAAAATCTGTTGCTGGCCTACCCGGGCGTCACGTCGAAGGCCAACCTGGTCGACATCGCCAGCGTCATCGCCCACGAGACCGCCCATATGTGGTTTGGGAACCTGGTCAGCCCGGCCGATTGGAAATATCTCTGGTTGAATGAATCTTTTGCCACCTATTTCACCACCGTCATCACCGATCACTATTATCCGGAATGGCGTCTCTGGGATGATTTCGTCATCGGGACGACGTTGACGGGGATGGAGCGGGATTCGTTCGCCGGCAGCGTGCCCATCGAGTTGCCTGGCGAACAGGTCGCGCAGATCGACGCATCCAGCGCGCCCCTCATCTATAGCAAGGGAGCCGCCATCATCCGCATGCTGGCGGCCTACCTGGGGGAGGAGAAGCTCAAGGAGGGGATCAACCACTTTCTCAAGCAATATCAGTTCGATAGCGTCGCCTCGCAGGATTATTGGGCCGCCTTCGAGCAAGCGACCGGGGAGCCGGTGGAACAGTTCGCCGAGTCCTGGATCTACCAGCCGGGTTATCCCATCGTGACCGCCGTGCTCGATGGAGAGGCGTTGCTCCTGACACAAGAGCGCTTCACCTTCTCCAGACAGGCGTCAAAACAACGGTGGATGGTCCCGATCAACGTCGATTTCTACCTGGAAGATGGGCGCGTGGAACAGCGCGCGGGATTGCTCACGGAGGCGCAATGGACGATACCGGCGCCGGCAGACGTGGACGCCTTCAAGCTCAACGTTGGGCAGGCGGGTTTTTACCGCGTCGCGTATGAGCGAGAGATGCTGGAGCGCCTGGGCGACATGATCCAGGCCGGGGCGCTCTCCGCCGTCGACAGTTTCGGTGTGGAGAACGATCTCTTCGCCCGCGTCCGGCGCGGCGATTACGGGATAGACGATTACCTGGATTTCGTTGAGCGCTGCTTTGAGCGGGAGACGCGCTATCTGCCGTTGCTCGACATCGCTGATAACCTGATGTTGCTTCATTTGTTTTCTGAGCAGCGAAGGGAGCGGGTGAGCCGGATTGGGCGTCACATCCTGGGCGGCGCATTGCAGGAACTGGGCCTCATACCGGGGGCGGATGAGGCGGTGCAGACGACGAAATTGCGAGAGGCTTTGTTGTGGCCGGCTTTCGTCTTCGGTTTCGAGGCGGTGCGAGCGTTTGGCGAAACGCAGTTCACGTCGCTTTTGGCCGGGGACGCGGTGCACGCGGACGTGCTTTCTGGCGTGTTGAAGATCGGGGCGGCGATCGACGACCGGGCGCCGGCCTATTTCCTGAACAAGCTCCAGTCGGCCGACGTGTCGGAGACGGAGAAGTTGGCGGTCTTGCTTGCTCTGGCCTGTTTCCGGGAAGAGGGAAAGCTTCGTCAGGCCCTGGATTGGAATATGGACGTTGTGCCCAAGAAGAACCGGGTTTACCTGTTGGGTAGTATGGCGGCTAATCCCGCCGCCGTCGACTTTTTGTGGTCGTGGTTTGTGACGCGCTTCGAGGATTTGAGACAATTGCATCCTATGCACCTGAGGAGGGCCATCGCCAGCGTGATTCCGGCGTGCGGGCTCGGCCATGAGAACGAGGTCAAGGCGTTTTTGGGTCGCTTTGTCGAAGAGGACGAGAGCGCTTTGGGGGTCGCGAACTTGACGCTCGACAGGCTGGCGCTCTATGGCCGGTTGGCCCGCGTCTAGCGCGCGCGTCTAGCGCGCGCCAGGCGGCGGCTTTGACGCGGTTTTCAGGCGATGAATCGCCCACTACAGGCCGCTTTCTCGGCTATGTCTGCTGTCCACCGACCCTCCCGCAGGTTCAAAAATGACGACAGGACAGGTCAGAGCAACAGGCTGAACCGGCCGAACAAACGTAAAGACCGGGTTTCTCAATGAAACCCGGTCTTTTTGCGTCTGGCGTGCGTCTTGGCGTGTGTCTTGAAGAGACTTTTAGAATCTGACGAGATGTCCGAAGTCTCTTGCGCCTCTCTCCAACAACCTGCTAGTGGTGCGTTTCATAAGTTTTCAGGGTATTGCTCATTTAGACTTCCGAAGTCTTGAAGGTGCTTAGGATCGATAAACGACGTTCTGGCCTGATAGATAGGCAAGCCTTCTTCAGAATGAGTCAGAAGACTTCGGAAGTCTTTACCCCAAGAATTTATGGGAGAGACCACTAGTAGCGCAGCAGCGCGCCGACGCCGAATTCCTTGACCTTGGGATGGTCATCGACGACTTCCACCTGACCGCCGTCCTCGACGACCCGGGTCACCAGGGCCTCGGCGGCGTCGGGGATTTCCGCGAATTCGCCGCCGCAGAAAGGACACGTTTCCAGGCGATGGTCGGTGATGTACTGGCAGTTTTGGCACTGGTAACCCTGTTCGTGATAATCGCGGTCGATGAGCAGCGTGTGGATGCGGCCTTCGTGGGCTGCGCCCAGCGTATCGGCCAGGCGGATGACGCCGCCGCGTCCCTTGGCCGCCGCCGTGAACACCGCTTCCACCAGTTGTTCCTCTCGCTTCTGGTTGACCTGTTCCAAAATCTCCATTGATTGGTTGCGGATCTCCGTCTCCGGGGCGTTCATATTGGCGTTAAATGCACCGATCACCTTGTCCTGTAACGTTTTAGGCAATTCTTCCTGGAACTGGGCCACGGTCGGTTCGGCGCCGACGAGGATGATGCGTTGGGGCGCGTGCTTGCGGCAGAACTGCTGGGCCGTCTTTGCCGCATCTCGTAAATTTCGCTTGACCGTCTCGTCTTCGTGTTGGCTCGAAACGGGATTCCCGCCCCGGCGTCCATATCCACCCGACGACCCACGTCCTCTCTTCAATCGCCGTACTTCATCCCCCGCGAACGTATTGCTGGCGCGCAATTCTCCCAGCTCGAACAGCATAAATTTAGCCCCCTGACGATCGACCTGCATAACCGCGTAACTGCCATACGTATCCAGCAGAGCAGCCAGGGGCGAGATGTAGGGCTGGCGAGCGATGGTCACGCCGGAGTTGATGGGAATCGCTAACGAATAGGCGCGCCAAAAATCCTCCGACTCATTGGAGAAAACGATCACTCCCCGGCCCGACCAGCCATATTCGTGATCAAAAAATTTCCTGATGGCTTCTATATCCTCAGTTTCAGCAAGTCCTGCCGCTTGTTTTAGCATCTGTCGCAAGGCCAACTTATATTCGTCAGTTGTACGTTCTGTTGGATCTACATTCAGGTAGACGCTCAGGATAGGCGTCTCGGTCTGGACTGCTGCTAGTTCACGCAAGGTATCTTGTTTGAACATCAGGTTTCCCCTTTCTATTTTTTTTACCAACAGTGGATACAATGACCTCGTGTGGATCGTTCTGCTTGAGCTGCTTCACCTTCTGGCGTTCTATTGACTAACCTGTGGGCGGTTTCTGGAACTCGAACCGGCGTTGGATGAGCGAGATGATCTCGATCTGGAAGAGACGAACGATGATCAGTCGTCCGAGTCTCGTTTTCCCAGGACGACGGGAATCTTCATCACCTCTTCGCCTCGCACGATGGTGAGCACAATTTCCTGTTCCACTTCTGTTTCTCGCACCAGGTAGGCGATGAAATCGTCGTAGTTCTGCACTTCATAACCGTCAATGGCGATGATAATATCGCCGCCGGCCATAATTTTTATCCCATCTATTTCCACTTCGTGGTCTCCGCCCTGTAGGCCAGCCTCGGCGGCCGCCGTGCCCGGCGTCACCTCACTGATGAGCACGCCATACCGGACCGGCAGGTCTAGATGATCGGCTAACTTGGCCACCGTGAAGTACGTGAAGGATGAGATACCGAGGTAGGGGTAGTGATAAACCCCTTCCTCAATCAATTGAGGCACGATGCGGTGGAGCGTATTGACCGGAATAGCGAAACCGATGCCGGTATTAGCGCCGGTCGTGGAACGGATGGCCGAGTTGACGCCGATCACACGCCCGTGGATGTCGATCAGCGGGCCGCCGGAGTTGCCCGGGTTGATGGCGGCGTCGGTTTGAATGATCTCCGGATTGGAGAATCGCCCGCCATCCCGAATGACCTGCGAGGGCAGCGTGCGACCCAGGGCGCTGACGATACCGACGGTCATCGTCCCCGCCAGCCCGAAGGGGTTCCCGATAGCGATGACGCGCTGCCCCACCTGCAAGGCGCTCGAATCGCCCAATTCGAGCGGGACTAACTGGGCGGCGTCCACATCGACCTTGATGACCGCCAGGTCGGAGTACAGGTCAATGCCGATCACTTCAGCTTCCACGATGAGATTGGCGTAGGAGAAGGTGACCTCAATGATATCGGCGTTCTCGACGACGTGCGCGTTGGTGACGATATGTCCGTCCATATCGATCACGAATCCGGAACCGCTGCCGAGAGGCGTCAGAGTCCCTTGCCTATCCGTCAGGATTTCGATGTACACGATAGCCGGGTTGACCCGTTGGTACAGGTTGACCAGCAGCATATCCTCTTTTTCTACTTCGTCGGCGATTTCTCCCGGTAGCGCGGTGGGCGTAGCGACGAGAACGAGAGGGGGTTGCGTCGGCGGTGGCGGCGTCTCGGTGGGGGTCAATAGAAAGTCGGTGTTACTGCACGTGCACGCCAACGTCGCGAAGAGCACGGGCAGCCATAACCAGATCAGATGTTTCCGCGAGAGCATCCTACGCCCCCTTTCTCAAGCGGGACAGTTCTTCGAATAATTCCCGTTCTTCGGCGCTCAGGTTTTGAGGGATCTGTACGCGCAACGTGACGAACAGATCGCCATACTGGTGGGAATTGTGCGGATTGGGCATCCCTTTGCCCCGCAACCGGAACGTCCGGCCGCCATGCGTGCCGGCCGGGATTTTCAGCGAGACGTCGCCGTTCAGGGTCGGAACTCGAATTTGACCACCCAGAACCGCGGTAAAGAGATCGACGTCTATGTCGCAGTATAGGTCGTCTCCTTCTCGTTCAAAGATGGCGTGAGGTTTGACGGTGATGTTCAGGTAAAGATCGCCGGCTGGCCCGTTTCCATAGCCGGCCTGCCCCTTCCCGGCGATGCGCACCTTGGAACCGGTGCGAGCGCCCGGTGGAATTTTTACCCGGATACGCCGGTCGCCCTGCCGGAGCACACGAGTCGCGCCCTGAAAGGCCTCTTCCAACGTGATCTCGGTCGATGCCTCCATATCCTGCCCTCTGGCGGCGCGCTGACCGGTTCGCCCGAAGATGTCATCGGTCGTCTGTGTCCGCCCCATCCCCCCGGCGCCGCCAAACATGCTGCGGAAGAAATCGGAGAAGGTCTCAGCGCCGCCTCCGCCAAACAGGTCGCCCAGATCGCCGCTCCACTCGACACGCGGGCCGCCGGGCGCGCCGGCGAACCATTGCGTCCAATCGAATTGACCGGGATCGCGGCCCATCTGTTGCCATTGCTGCCAATTGGCGCCCAGTTGGTCATACTTGCGCCGCTTTTCCGAGTCGCCTAACACCTCATACGCCTCGTTGATCTCCTTGAATTTCTCCTCCGCGTTTTGATTGTCCGGATTGACGTCTGGATGAAATTCGCGGGCCAACCTACGGTAGGCCCGCTTGATCTCTTGCTCGCTGCTATTTCGATCCACACCCAGGATTTTGTAGTAATCCTTATATTCCATACCAACAATCCTAAAAATAACTCATAAACTGGGGCAAATGCCCTGATTTTTAAGAATTATTCTATACCGTAATCTATCCCCTGTCAAGAACGCCCTTATGCCGGAGTCTTCTGGCTTTTGACAGGCGAAACCGGAGGCTGGCGTCACCGGCCTCCGGTTTCGTGTTTCTAAGTTGCGAGATGGAACGGTTATTCCATTTCCTCTGCCATCTCGGCGTCCGCTTCCGCCATATCCTCCTCGCGGGCCGCCTCGGTGATGACCTCGACTTCCGGCGCTTCGGCGATGAGCAGTTCCTCTTCCTCTTCTTCGAGTTCCAGGATAGCTTCCTCTTCCAGAGGCACTACGCGGGCGATCATTTCATCGGGGTCGGTGAGCAGGTCGATGCCGGCCGGGATCGCCAGGTCGCGCACGTACACCGCGTCGTTGATCTCCTCAAGTTCGGCCAAATCGATCTCAAGCGCGTCGACCAGATCGCCGGGCAAACATTCCACCTCGATGGATGAGACGCCCAGCAGGAGAATACCCTCGTTCTGTTCGACGATCCTTGGCTCACCGAGGAGTTCCAGCGGAATCTCGGTGGTGAGGCGCTCGGTCATATCGACGCGGTAGAAATCCACGTGCAACACGTTCCGGCGAATGGGATCTCTTTGCACGTCTCGCACCAGGGCCATCTCCCGCCGATCTTGCTCGCTGATATTGATCGCGATGAGCTGGCTGCCGCCCACTTCCGAAAGCAAGCGCTTCAGCGCTCTCTCTTCAAATTGCAGGGGAATAGGCTCGAAATTGTGCCCGTACAGAATGCCCGGCGACCATCCTTCTCGGCGTAGACGCTTGGATTTCTTGCCAAACAGGCTACGGGGCTGGGCCGCTAACGTGATTTGTTCTTTTTGTTGATTCATTTGCAACCTCCGAACGTCCGCCGATTATCACCTCCGGCGGGATAAAATCCTCTCAGTCAAACGGGCGGGGTGAACCCGCCCGTAAGGCCGAGCTATTGTAGCGCAAACGCGCGCTTTCGTCAAGCGCGCGCCTGCCTCCTGAACCGGAATTTGTTCACCAGGCTGAGGTGTTACGTCGGGTCTTCAGGATTTCGCATGGCCCATCATAGACCCTAAAGGTTTTTGCGCTGGTTTTGATGGAAAAAGGTCATTGTTTAAGGCAAAAACGTTGTTTGCGCGGCCTTGAGCAAAACCTTTAGGGTC
>DAOTUC010000129.1:0-5990 GCA_034437315.1 Anaerolineae bacterium | reverse complement strand
GACCTGTTGAATCCAAAATATTCCTGGAAGGACCGGCCGGCGCCGGTAAAACGACGACCGGCGTGGCCCGGCTGCTCCATCTGTTGGAGGCCGGCGTCCCGGCCCATTCGATCCTGATCGTCGCCCCGCAGCGCACGCTGGCCGATCCCTATTACGACGCCCTGCGCCGCTCGACCGGCCAGGCTGGCGCTGGCGGGCAGGTATCCATCTCCACCGTGGGCGGCCTGGCCCAGCGGATGGTCGATCTCTTCTGGCCGTTGGTCGCCGAGGAGGCCGGTTTCGCCCATCCCGACCAGCCGCCCATTTTCCTCACACTGGAGACGGCCCAATACTACATGGCTCGCCTGGCGCGCCCGCTGCTGGAAGATGGCTATTTCGAGAGCATCGTCATCGACCGCAACCGGCTCTACAGCCAGATCGTCGACAATCTCAACAAGGCGGCTGTGGTGGGCTTCCCCCACACCGAGATCGGCGAGCGCCTGAAAGCGGCCTGGGGCGGCGAGCAAGCCCAACGCCGCATCTACGACGAGGCCCAGGATTGCGCCATCCGCTTCCGCCGCTATTGCCTGGCCTACAACCTGCTCGATTTCTCGCTCCAGATTGAGGTGTTCCGCCAGCATCTATGGCCGATGCCGATGTGCCAACGCTATCTCCTGGAGACCTACCAACACCTGATCGTGGAGAACGCCGAGGAGGACACCCCGGCGGCCCACGATCTGTTGATCCAATGGCTGCCCCATTGCCAATCCGCTTTCGTCATCTTCGATCAAGACGCGGGTTACCGGCGTTTCCTGGGTGCCAACCCGGAGAGCGCCCGTCGATTGAGCGACCTGTGCGACGAGCGGATCGAATTCGTCGACCCGGTCGGACGCGCGCCGTCCGCTATGCTGGCGTTGGAACGCGGGTTGGCGCGGGCGCTGGGCCACACTGCAAAGCGTGTTCAGCCCGACACAAAGTCCGACGCCCGTGAGGCGCTGGTCTACGAAGCCCATCGCTATTATCCGGAGATGCTCGATTGGGTCGCCGGGCAGATCGCGCACTTAGTGCACGATGAACATACACCGCCCAGCGAGATCGTCGTCCTGGCGCCGTTCCTGACCGACGCCCTGCGCTTTTCGCTGATGAACCGGCTGGCCCGGCTCGACGTGCCGTCCCGCTCCCACCGGCCCTCGCGGGCGTTGCGCGAGGAACCGGCGACCCGCTGCTTGCTCACTTTGGCCGCCCTGGCTCATCCGGCCTGGGGGATCAACCCGCCGCGCTACGACGTGGCCTACGCCCTGATGCAGGCCATCGACGGGCTGGATCTGGTGCGGGCGCAACTCCTGTCCAAGATCGTCTACCGGCAGCGGGAGGGGATGCCAGCGCTCGGCTCATTCGAGCAGATCAAACCGGAGATGCAAGAACGGTTGACTTTCGTGCTGGGCGGGCGTTACGAGCAGTTGCGCCAATGGATCGCGCGCTACGTCGACGAGCAAGACGAGCAAAACAGCGCCGGGGGCAACGGAGAGGCGGCGCCGTTGGATTATTTCCTCAGCCGCCTGTTCGGCGAGACGCTTTCCCAGGAGGGTTTCGGTTTTCACCACGGCGCGGATCACAAACATCCGTATGACGCCGCGCGAATGGCCCACGACCTGATCGAATCGGTGCGCAAATTCCGCTGGGCGGCGGTCGAGCCATTGGCGCGAGAGGGAAACGGGAGCAAACCGTTGGGCCAGGAATACCTGGAGATGGTGCAGGACGGCGTCATCGCCGCCCAGTACACCTTCGGATGGCGGCTCCGGCCGGAGGACGCGGTCCTGTTGGCCCCGGCCTACACCTTCTTGATGCGCAACCGGCCGGTCGATTATCAGTTCTGGCTCAACGTCGGCGGGCGGGGGTGGTGGGAGCGCCTCTACCAGCCGCTCACCCAACCCTACGTCCTCAACCGGCATTGGCCCCGCGACGCGGTGTGGACCGACACCGACGAGGTCGCCGCCCGGCGCGAGGCCCTTTCCAACCTCGTCCTGGGCCTGATCCGCCGCTGCGGCCGCCGCGTCTACCTGGGTCTGAGCGAACTAGGCGAGCAGGGCTACGAGCAAAAAGGGCCCCTGCTCCAGGCCGTCCAGGCCGGTATATTGATGGGCCGGTAAACCAACCTATGTTCAAACCACGTCCCAAACAACAGGAAGTGCTCGATTACACCGCCGGGCGGATGGGCGTCTCCGCGGTGCCGGGGAGCGGGAAGACCTACACGCTTTCCGCCCTGGCGGCCAAGCTCGTCGCCGAGAGCGGGCTATCACAGCACGTCGACGCCCAGCATCCCCGAGAGGTGCTGGTCGTGACCCTGGTCAACTCGGCCGTCGATAACTTCGCCAGCCGGGTGGGCGCTTTCGTGCAGGTGATGGGGCTGTTGCCCCACCTGGGTTACCGGGTGCGCACGCTCCACGGCCTGGCCCACGACATCGTCCGCGAGCGGCCTGGCCTGGTGGGCCTGTCCGACGATTTCCAGATTGTGGACGAGCGGGAGGCCGACCGCATCCGGCAGGAGGTGACGGAGGCCTGGTTACGCAGCCATCCCAATGCGCTCGACCCGCTCTTGTCGCTCGAATTAGACGAGGGCAAGCGCGAGTGGGCTCGCCGGGGACAATGGCCGGCCCTGGCGGCCGACGTCGCCCGCAGCTTCATCCGGTTGGCCAAGGACGAGCAGCTCACCCCACAGGAGCTGGCGAACAGGCTCAAGAGCGCCATCCAGCCGTTGCCGTTGGCCGAGATGGGATGCGCCATTTACGCCGATTACCAGCGGGCGCTGACCTACCGGGGCGCCGTCGATTTTGACGACCTGATCCGGCTGGCGCTAATGGCGCTGGAACTGGACCCGGAATATTTGGAACGGCTGCGGCGGCAATGGCCCTACATCCTGGAGGACGAGGCTCAGGACAGCAGCCGCTTGCAAGAGCGGATCCTGCGCAAACTGGTTGGCCCGGAGGGGAACTGGGTCCGCGTCGGCGACCCCAACCAGGCTATCTACGAGACCTTTACCACCGCCAGCCCTCATTATCTACGCGATTTTCGGGATGAGCTGGGCGTCGCGCGCCGCAATCTGCCCGCCTCCGGCCGCTCGACCCTTTCGATCATCAAACTAGCCAATTATCTGATCGACTGGACGCAGGAACAACACCCAACGGCCCAGATCCGGGACGCGCTAACCGAACCCCACATCAAACCGACGCCGCCCGGCGATCCCCAGCCCAACCCGCCCGACGATCCCACGCAAGTCAAGGTCATCGGGCGCAAGTTCACGCCGGTGGAGGAGTTGGGGGCCGTGGTCGATTCCCTGGCCCGCTGGCTGCCGGAACATCCCGACGAGACGGTCGCGGTGCTGACGCCGCGCAACCGGCGCGGGTTCCAGGTGACCGAGGCGCTGAAACAACAGGGGTTAGCGTGCATCGAACTCCTGCGCAGCACCATCTCGACCCGCGAGGCGGCGGGCGCGCTGGGCAACCTGGTCAATTACCTGGCCGATCCGGCCGCGCCCAAGAAGCTGGCCCGCGTCTATCAGGTCTGGCGGCGCGAGGACCGCGAGGATGAGGAAGCACAAGCGCGCGTGAACCTCGTCGCCAAGGCGCTGCGCAAATGCCGGCGGGTCGAGGATTTCCTGTGGCCGCGCACCGGTTCCGATTGGTTCGACCTGGTGGATTTGCCGGCGGAGGCGGGCGATGTAAGCGACGTCCGCGAGCAGTTGGCCGAGTTTCGCCAACTCGTGCGGCGCTGGCAAGGGGCCACGGTGCTGCCCATCGACCAGTTGATCCTGACGCTGGCCCAGGACCTTTTCGAGGAGCCGGGCGATCTGGCCGTGGCCCACAAGTTGGCCGTGCTCCTGCGACGGGCCAGCGACGCGCATCCCGATTGGCGCTTGCCGGAATTGACCGCCGAATTGGCCGTCATCGCCCGCAATGAGCGGCGGTTCCTGGGACTGGCAGGGGAGGATGTGGGATTCGACCCCGACGCACACAAAGGCCAGGTGGTCGTGGCGACGGTGCACAAGGCGAAGGGATTGGAATGGGACCGGGTCTACCTGATGTCGGTCAACGATTACAACTTCCCCTCGGCGCGGTCCCACGACCAGTTCATCGCCGAGAAATGGTTCGTCCGCGACCACTTGAACCTGGAGGCGGAGGCCCTGGACCAACTAGAGGCCCTGCGCACCGGCGGCGTCTATGAGGAAGGCGAAGCGACGCGCGAGGCGCGCATGGATTACGCCGCCGAACGGTTGCGGCTGCTCTACGTGGGGATCACGCGGGCACGGAAAGCGCTCATCATCACCTGGAACAGCGGCCGGCGCGGCGACCAGCATCCGGCGGCGCCCTTTATCGCGTTGCAGGAATTCTGGGAGGGATGAGATGCGTCTACCCGAAGACTTCCAATTTAGCCAAGCGAGCTTGCAGGATTACGTCGATTGCCCGCGCCGCTTCCAATTGCGCTACGTCGACCGTGTGGCGTGGCCGGCCCCGGAAACCGAGCCGGATCTGGCAAACGAGCGCTATCTCCGCCAGGGCGCGGCGTTCCACCGGATGATTCATCAGCGTCTGACCGGACTCTCGGCAGAGCGCTTGTCCCGGATGGCGACGGATCCCGACCTTCGGCGCTGGTGGCGCAATTACCTGGAAAATGGGCCGGATGACCTGCCAGCGCTGCGCTACCCGGAGGTATTGCTTTCGACGCCGCTTCCGGAACCGCTGGCGGGATACCGCCTGGCGGCCAAATACGACCTCGTCGCGGTGACGCCGGGGGAGCGGGCCGTCATCGTCGATTGGAAGACCTCGCGCAAACGGCCGCCCCGCGACCGGCTGGTCGGACGCTTGCAGACGCGCGTCTATCCCTACCTGTTGGTCCGGGCCGGACTTCAACTCGCTGGCGAAGCGGTCGCGCCGGAGCAGGTGGAGATGGTCTACTGGTTCGCCGACTTCCCCGATCTGCCGGAGCGCTTCATCTACGACGTCGACCGGTACGAGGCGGACGAGGCCTATTTGCGCAACCTGGTCAAAACGATAACCGGTGTGACCGACGACGTGTGGCCGTTAGCGACCCGCCAGCAGCGCTGCAACTACTGCCGCTACCGTTCCCTGTGCGGGCGCGGGATCGAGGCCGGATCGCTGGAAGAGATTGAAGCGGGATGGGAAGCAGACGTCAATTTAGAGAATTTGGCGGACGAGATTGACCTGGATTTCGAGCAGATCGCGGAGGTTGCGTATTAGACGAGAGACGAGAGTTGAGAGGCGAGAGTTGAGAATTGAGAACTGAGGATCGAGGATTAAGAATTAAGAATTAAGAATTGAGAGTTGAGAATGGAGGTGGGCAGATGGGTAGTCGACGGTGGGTCGCTTGTTTTTCTATGGTATTGGGGATGTTGGCCCTGGTAATGGTGCTGGGGCTGATGGGAGCGCTGGGCCGGGGCCTGGACGTGGCGCAGGCTCAGCCAGTTGTGGGAGGCCTTTCTTCAAGCCCGGTCGCTGTCACGGACGTGACGACCCGTTACGTCTCGTCACACAGTGGCAACGATAGCGGCGATTGCACGGACGATACAGCGCCGTGCCAGACGATCCAGCACGCTGTCGATCAGGCCAACGACGGGGACGTGGTGCTCATCGCCGCGCTGGATAACAGCCAAGAAGCCGTATATACCGGCGGCGGGAGCGAAGAGATACAGAACGTCGTCGAGGTGACCAAGAGCCTGACGCTGCGCGGGGGGTACGCCTATCTCCACTCGGATGCACCTCCGGTAAATACCTGGACGCCTGACGCTGGCCTTAGCACCGTGAATGGCGAGAACCAGCGACGCGCGATCCGCATCAGCGGGGACGTGACGGTCACGCTGCACATGTTGGCCTTCGTCAACGGCCAGACGGCGAACCAGGGCGGCAACGTCTACGCCGAGGATGCGCTGGTGCGCTTCGTCGCCACGCCGGTCCTGAGCGGCAGCGCCGAATACGGCGGCGGGCTCTATCTCAAAA
>DAOTUC010000128.1:0-4288 GCA_034437315.1 Anaerolineae bacterium | reverse complement strand
GGACAGAATGGCTAATGTGATGAGGATTATGGCCACCAGCGACTGGCGGCGCGACGGGGAATAACTGCTCATTTCAAGCTCTCCTTTTCTGGTTAGCGCTCTCAGTTCTTAGTTCTCAACTCTCAACTCAATTTACCATTATACCCAAGGTAGCGTCCCTGGACAATTAAGATAATTTCTGGCATACTATTAGCTATCTTACTACTGAGGTGAAAGATGAAACTGACAGCATGCTTGATCGTATTGTCGTTGATTTCGGTATATTGGTCGACATATACTGATAGCACTTTTGTTTTGTGGAATGGCAAACGACAATTAGAAAATGGACAATTGGTCCGTATGCGGTAAAATTGTCCAAAACACAGGAGATTGGAATTGTTGAGAAGAAACAAGGAGATTCACGTATGGAGCATTCAACGTTCGACCTACTGCTGACCGGCGGGATCGTCGTCACCGGCGCCGGGATGCGCCGCGCCGACGTCGGCGTGCAGGGCGAAACCATCGCCGCCATCGAGACCGACCTGCCCCGCCAAAACGCTGCGGACGTCATCGACGTCACCGGCAAGTACCTCTTCCCCGGCGTCATTGACGTGCACGTCCACCCGGTCTACCTGGACAGTGTGCAGGATTGCGCCCGCGTCGCGGCCTACGGCGGCACGACCACGCTGCTCTATTACGCCTACGCCCGCACCGGCGACAACCTGGTGCAAAAAGTGGAGGAAATGCTGGCGGATGGCCTGGCGAACGGCCTGCTCGACTTCGGCCTGCACGCCGGGATGTTCGAGGCCCCCAAGCAGCTCGAGGACGTCCCCCAGGTGTTCGAGATGGGCGTCCGCACCTTCAAATTCTTCATGCCCTACATCAAGCAGGGATGGACCACCGACGATTATCACCTGATCAAGGCTATGGATATGTTGGCCGACCTGGGCGGGATGGCGATGGTCCACGCCGAGAACGGCGGCGCCATCGACTACATGGAGGATAAGTACCTCACCGGCCCTGACGCCTCGGCGCGGTACTTCAACGCCAGCCGCCCGGCGGCGATGGAGGAGGAGGCCATCTTCCGGGCCATCCGCATGGCGGAGGTGATGGACTGCCCGCTCTATATCCCCCACAACACCACCCGTCGCGCCATCCGGCACATCCGCGAGGCCCAGGCGGCCGGCTTGCCGGTCTACGCCGAGACCTGCCCCCAGTACCTGACGCTGACGCAGGACGTCATTGAGGAGCGGGGCGCGCTGGCCAAGATCGGCCCGCCGATCCGCACCGCCGAGGACCGCGAGGGCCTGTGGGACGCGCTGGCCGAGGGCGTCATCCAGGTGGTGGCGACCGACCACGCTCCCAAGGATAAGGACGTCGACGGCGACTTCCTCGAGCAGCCCTTCGGCTCGCCCCAGATCGAGACGCTGCTGCCCCTGGTCTACGACGGCGGCGTCAACACTGGCAAGATCAGCGTCGTGCGGTTGGTGCAGGTGTTGTGCGAGCATCCCGCCCGCATCTTCGGTCTCTATCCCCAGAAGGGGACCATCGCCGTCGGTTCCGACGCCGACCTGGTGGTCTTCGATCCCAACCGGACGTTCACCATCACCGACGCAAACCAGCACTCTAACGCCGGATACTCCCTCTACGACGGGCGCACCGTCCTCGGCTGGCCCGAGATGACTTTCCAACGGGGCCGCCGCGTCCTATGGCAAGGCGAGATCGTGTCCGAACCCGGCGGCGCCCAATTTTTGCCCACGAAGCCGGTAGATCGGTAAACGCCGCTTCGCTTAGGTAGACTGGTAAATCGGTAAACCGGTATATTGGTGGACCGGTAACCGGTATACCAATACACCGATACACCGACACAAAGGAGAGATAAGTTGACTGAGAAAATCGTTACTGGAAATGAAGCTCTCGTCCTGGGCGCGTTGCGGGCCGGGGTGAAGGTCGCCACCGGCTACCCCGGCACGCCGTCTTCGGGCGCGTTGGGCAGTATGCTGAAAATGGACGTGGGCGACGAGCGGCACATCGAGTGGAGCACCAACGAGAAGGTGGCCTTCGAAATCGCCGCTGGCGCGGCCTGGGGCGGCCACCGGGCTCTGTGCACGATGAAGATGTCTGGCGTGAACGTCGCCTCCGATTCCATCGCCTCCATCGCCTACTCCGGCGTCAACGGCGGCCTGGTGGTCTACGTGGCCGACGATTCCGGCGTCAGCGCCGGGATGTGCGAGCAGGATTCGCGCAACTACGCTGCGATGTTCGACATGCCCATGCTGGAACCGGCGACGGTGGCCGAGACGTACGAACTGACCCAGGCGGCCTTTGACCTGTCGGAGAAAGTCGGCGCGCCGGTCTTCGTCCGCCTGGTGACCGCCATCGCCAACGCCCACGCGGCGGTAGAGGTGGAGGAGGCGCGCTCGCCGGAAAAACGGGACGTGATCCTGGAAAGGGACATCACCAAGTACACCAAGGCCGGCTCCACCATCTGCATGGATCAGCACCGGGACGTGATCGCCCGCCTGGCCGAGGCCGGGCGGGCGATCCACGAGATGGGCCTGAACGAACTCAACTTGGCCCCCGAACGCGGCGGCCTGGGCATCGTCGCCTCCGGCGTCGCCTCGGCCTACCTGGAAGAGGGGTTCGAGGTCGTCGAACGATTCGGCTTCGACCGGGACGTCGTCTCGACGTTGCGCGTCGTCGCCACCCACCCGATCCCGGCGGAAGAGATCAAGGCCCTGTTGGCTCATTGCGATACTATCCTCGTCCTGGAGGAGCTGGAACCGCACCTGGAGAAAGGCATCGTCGTCGAGGCGCACCAACTCGGTTTCGAGGGCCGCATTATCGGCAAACTGGATCAGACGTTCAGCCGCATCGGCGAGTACGGCCTCGAGCACGTCGTCCGGGGCATCGCGAAAGCGCTGGATTTGACAGTTCCCGAGACGCTGTTCCAGGGGGAGGTCGGCCTCCAGGCGGAAGCCCTGGCGGCCGCGCGTCCTATCACCTGCTGCCCGGGCTGCCCCCACCGGGGGACCTACATGGCCATCAACCAGGCCATCCGGAAGCAACGGCTCAAGAAGGACGAGGTGATGGTGACTGGCGACATCGGCTGCACTATCCTGGGGATGAACCCGCCGTTCCACACCGTCTGGAACGAGGTCTCGATGGGCGCCAGCGTCAGCCTGGCCCAGGGTTACGCCCACGCCGGGCTGGAGACGCCCGTCATCGCCACCATCGGCGATTCGACCTTTTTCCACGGCGGCATACCCGGGCTGATCAACGCCGTGCAACACCAGGCCCCGATGACGCTGATCGTGATGGACAACGGCTGGACGAGTATGACCGGCATGCAGGTCAACCCGGGCACCGACGAAGCGTTCCAACCGGCCGGCAACCGGCGCGTCGATCTGGCCGAGCTGATCCCGGCGCTGGGCGTGGAACAATTCTTCGTCATCGACCCCTTCGATTTGGAAAACAGCACGTCTGTCCTCCAGGCGTGCCTGACGCTGCCCGGGGTGAAGGTCGTGCTTTCGCGCCAGGAATGCGCGATCCAGGCCCAACGCCGGGGTCGCCAGGCTGGCAAGACCCGCGTGGTGGCCGAGAATTGCACGCTCTGCAAGCGATGCATCCTGGTCACCGGCTGCCCGGCCATCTCCCTGAACGAGGAAAGCATCGTCATCGACCCGGCCCTGTGCTATGGCTGCGGCCTATGCGCCCAGGTCTGCAAGTTCGAAGCGATAGAAAGCGAGCGTGTCCAATGAAGCAAGCGAATCAATCACGGCGCCCCGCCGCCGCCACGTACGACGTCTACCTCGTCGGCGTCGGCGGACAGGGCGTCCTGACCATCGGCGACCTGATCACCGAGGCCGCCATCAGCCAGGGCGTCCCGGCCAATTTCTACCCCACCAAGGGCATGGCCCAACGAGGCGGCGCCGTCAAGGCCCGCGTCCGCCTGGGCCGCGAGACGGTCGGCCCGAATATCCCTGAGCAAGGGGCTGACCTGGTTATCGCGATGGAGCGCTCGGAGGCGCTCAAGGCGGTGCGTTTTTCCAAACCTGATGGCGATTTCGTGCTCTTCGGGTACGTGTGGGCGCCGAGCAACGTGATGTTGGGCCAGGCCCCCTACCCCGAACTGGATCAAGTCCGGGAGCAGGTACAGCAGTCCGGCAGCCGGCTCCATTACCTGGATATCCAGGACCTGCCCCGCCACGAAGGCGCAGCGGTCCCGGCCAACGTCTACGTGCTGGGCGCGGCCCTGGGCCGCACGCCGCTGGGGAAGTTTCTGGACGCCTCGGCGGTGGCCGACGTG
>DAOTUC010000127.1:0-4809 GCA_034437315.1 Anaerolineae bacterium | reverse complement strand
GTGGTGTAGCCCCGGGTCACGACCTCAGCCAGAGTCTCCCGATCTGTCGCCATGGCGAAAGCCCGTCGCACGCGTACATCGTCGAAGGGAGGCCGGTTCACGTCAAAGACCAAAAAGCACGTCTCCAGGCTGGGCAGAGAGACGTACTCTCCGGCATGCTGCTGCCGGGCGGCCTCGCGCTGCTCGGATGGGAAGAAGGCGATGCCCAGGACGTCCAGATCGTCAACCTCGTACCACGCCAAGCGATCAGACCAGTCCACGAGCGGCGTCAGTTTCACTCGCTGCACGTTACCCCGAGATCGACCCTGCGCGTGATGGTCGGCGTTGCGCGCCAGGACCAGGCATTCGCCCGGCCGCCAGGTTTCCAATCGGAACGGGCCATTGGAGACAAAGTTTCCCAGGCCGGTCCAGGCTGGCCCGCAGGCTTTCATCACGTGGCGGGGCACGGGGTAGTAATCGGGACGGACGAGCAGTTGGAGGAAATAGCTGGTCGGTTCCTCCAATTGCACGATCAGTGTGGTCTCGTCTGCCGCCCTCACGCCCACGTCTCTTGGATTACCCTTTCCTCTATGGAAGGCCCTGGCTCCTTGGATGACGTGCAAGAAGCTGGCCGCGGGCGACTCGGTGGCTGGATCCAACGCGCGCTTCCAGGCGTATTCAAAATCTTTTGCTGTCACCAGTACACCATCGCTCCACCGGGCGTCATCGCGCAAGTGGAAGATGTACCGGCGACCGTCCCCAGATATCTCCCAGGCGCGAGCGACGTCAGGCAAGATGTCCATCTCCGGGCTCAAAGTCACCAGCCCGCTGAACAGTTGAGTCAATACGGTGCTCGTGTGATTGTCCGGCGACATCGTTGGATCCAACGTCGTCGGCTCGAGCCACCGCAACCGGAGGGGATGGGGCGCCGGTGGCAAGGGATTCACCGGCTGGGTTTCTCCCATCTGCCGCCATAGATCAAATCCTTCTTCGTAAACCTGCCGCGCCTGTCCAAAATCAAAGTCGCCGTGGTGGGCCAATCCCAATTTCATCAGTGTCCGCGCTGCTTGTTCGCGCCCGGCATCCCCCTGGCGCTCCAGCATTGCCAGCGCTCGACGATAATAGTCGACGGCTTCCTGATAGGCGTAGAGCAAGCGGGCCTGATCGCCGGCGCGCAACAGGTAAGCCGTTGCCCGTTCTGGTTCCTGGGCTTGTTCCCAGTGGTAGGCCAGTGATCCCAGGTGCTCGTCGATTCGATCGGAGAATATCTGCTCCAATGCCTCACCCACACGGCGATGGAGTCGTCGTCGATGGTCCAATCCGGTGGCGTGATAGACCACAGCGCGGATTTTGTTGTGACTGAAATCGTATTGGAAGCCTGAGCCTAGGGGATTGAGGTTGGAGATTGGAATTTGGATTGCAGAATGAGCGCAGGGTTGAACCAGGCGGCGGGGGAGCCATTCGTTCAAACTCTTCTCGATGGTATCCGCGTCTTGTTCGGCAGCGGCGCTTAGGAGCGCGATGCTGAAGGATTGGCCGACGATGGCGGCCAGGGTCAGCAACCGTTGAGCCTGCTCACTCAGGCGGCCCACCCGTTGGAGAATGACGTCCTGCACGCCGGTCGGCAAGGTCTCGTGGGTCGGGGGACCGCTCCACGACAGATGTCGATCATACGATGTGTTTTCTGCGTATCTCAGGTGGATTTCCTCTGCTGCCAGTACACCTCGTTCCTGTAAGTCGTTGACCGTCTCCACCAGGACGAACGGATTACCCTCGCTCTCGCGGTAGAGAAAGTCACCCAGGCTGGCCTCGTCCCGTTCGCCGACCAGGGAGCGCGCCAATACCCGCACCGATTCGCCGGAGAGGGGCTCCAGCGTCAGGCGCTTCACCCGGTGATCGCGACTCAGACCTTGCCGCAGTCGGGTCAACGGATGGCTCAGGCTCAATTCTTCCGGCCGGTATGTGCCCACAAACCAGATGGACGCGCCTTCTACGTGGCGGACCAGGTAATGCAGCAAATCCAGGGTTGATTGATCGGCCCAGTGGAGGTCGTCGAGGAAGATGACGAGTGATGAATGAGCAAATGACAAAACGAGTCGGGTCACGGCTTCGAAGAGGCGCTGGCGAGCGGCCTCGCCGGGGGCCGGTGCAGGTTCTGGAAGATCTGGGTAGATTTGTCGGAGTTCTGGCAACAGCCGGGAAAGCTCTGACAACCAGATCGGAGATAGAGCGTGAGTCAGAGATGAGGACGGACTGCTCTTTTCGCCTGGCCCTTGCGTCGCTTGTTCAGGGAGACACTCCCGTAGGGCAGCAGCGATGGGTTGGTAAGGGAGCGTGCCGCCGAACTCATAGCAACGCCCGCGCAACGCCACGACGCCCTGAGGCTCGATTGTGTGGATTACTTCATCCACCAGCCGAGTTTTGCCTAAACCGGCTTCCCCCTCCACCAAGGTCAGTTGCCCGGCGCTGCGCCGCGCCGCTTCCCAGGCGCTCATCAAAGCAGCGTGTTCCTCCTCTCGCCCGGTGAACGGTAGGTTGGTGGATCGGTATGGGGCTACCGGTCTACCGATTACTCGGTCTACCGGCCTATCGGTTTCCCAGTTTACTAACCTTGTGTACAGGGCTTGAGTTTCCTCCAGGGGTTCCAGGCCCAGTTCCTCCGCCAGCAGGCGACGGCATTCTTGGTATTGGGCCAGGGCTGCGCTGCGCTGACCGTTGAGGGCCAGTAGGGTCATCATCTGCCGGTGGGATTGCTCCCATAGGGGTTCCAGCGCCAGCATGCGCCGGGCGTATCTCAGCGCCCGTTCGTGCGCGCCGCGCTGGGTCCAATGAGTCACCAGGGTATCCAGAGTTTCCAGGATCTGTTCCCGCATCCAGGCCCGACGGCGGGTGACCCACGTCTCGAATTCCAGGCAGTCCGCTACGTCGAAGCCGGATAGAAAGTCGCCCTGGTAGAGCTCGACGGCCGCTTCCAGGTGGGCGACGGCGGCAGCGAGGTTCTCCTCCCGTCGGCAGCGTCCGGCGCGGGTGAGGGCTTTCTCGAAGTCCAGCGCGTCCACCTGGATGAACACGTCCGGATTCAGCCCGGCCGAGAGGCGGTCGCTGTCCAGTATTTCTGGGTCGAGAGCGCTACGCAGACGGTGCAGGGCGTGGCGCAGGTTGCGGCGAGCGTTCTTCTCCGGCAAGCCGCCCCACAGCAGCCCGGCCAGGTAGCTGCGGTCGTGGCCGCCCCGGTTCAGGGCCAGGTAGATCAGCAGGGCCTGGCTTTTGCGCAGTTTGAGCTGGGGCACGGGTTGCCCGTTCCAGCGTATCTCCAACTGGCCCAAGGTTTTCAACGTCAGGCTCACCGGCATTGCTCCTCCGATACTCTTTTCCGTATCTTCTCAATAAACCGGGGGATCGTTCGTAGTAGGCGCTTCAGCGCCCCCAAAAGCGCATACTACGAACAAGGCTTAAATCATTTGAAACACCCTCAAAAGATTCACTCCAAGTTGTTGAGAAGACACCTCTTTTCCTTTTTCAATGGGGAATCAACGCTGAATCAACGGTCGCATGGTATCGTGTCTAGTATACCATAGCTTTTCAGCCGGGAGAAAAGGCCTGTGCGGGATTCACTCAAACGATCCATCTATTTGCTCACCGTGTGGCAAGAACGAACAGCCTCGCCAGGCAAGCCAGCGGTGTGGCGCATCAGCCTGGAGGACGCACGCACGGGCCAGAAGCGCGCTTTCGCAAATCTAGAGGAACTACTCATCTTTTTTCAACAACGGATGGCAAGCGAGGATCAGCTTAATCGGAGGTGTGTAGAATGAAAAAGTACGTGTTTATCCCCTTTATCACTGGCCTGGGGTTGATTTTTGCCCTTGTGCTCTTCCTGGATGCATTTTCCGGACACGTTCGGGCTAGGACGAATGATGATGATAGCCCCTTTGCAGCGAAGACCTCAATTCTCCAGTCCTGCGTCGTCTCCCTGACCGCGCTGACCATCGACGGCCCCACGAGCGGCACGATCGGCGAGGCCTACGCCTTTACGGCCACCGTTAGCCCCCCTTCGGCCACGCTGCCGCTCGATTACGACTGGCGTCCGGCCCCGACGGGCCTCTCCGGCACGGTCCTGCTGCCCACCACCCACGTCGCCACCTACACGTGGCACGCGGTCGGCCCCCAGACCATTACCCTCACGGTCTCGAACGCCTGCAACGCCATCACTCAGACCCACACCATTACGCTGCAACCGCTTCGGATTTTCTTGCCGTTGGTCGTGCGCAACTATCCGCCGCCCACGTGGCACACGCAGGTGGTGGATGCCCGGCGTATGTTCGAGGACGTCACCCACCGCAGTCTGGTGCTCGATTCCCAGGGCCGGCCCCACGTCGCGGTGGGCTACCAGGAGCTTTACCACATCTGGCACGATGGCGACGCCTGGCAGTTCGAGGTGGTCGATCCCGGCCCGTGGGTGGGACGCTGGGCCTCGCTGGCCCTGGATAGCGCCGACCAGCCCCACGTCAGCTACTACGATTGGGAGAACACCTGCCTCAAGTACGCGCGCTGGGATGGGGCTGACTGGCAGACCGAGAGCGTCGATTGCGAGGGCAACACCGGCTGGGAAACGATCCTCGTGCTGGATGATGACGATCACCCGCACATCAGCTACACCAAGGTGGCGAATAACAAAGATCTGCGCTATGCCCACTGGGACGGCGCGCAGTGGCTCGTTGAGACCATTGAGGCCGGCAACGACTGCATGGTGGGCGGCGATAATTCCCTGGCCCTCGACAGCGCCGGTCGGCCCCACGTGAGCTACAACGATTCCGGCCCCGGCGCCGAACC
>DAOTUC010000126.1:0-4767 GCA_034437315.1 Anaerolineae bacterium | reverse complement strand
CCGCGCCGCGTGCGCCGACGAGACGCCGGGCGCACACAGCCGTATCGGGTACGCAGCGGCCCAGTTGGTGGTGGAGGGCCTGCAACGCGCGGGGCCCGACTTGACGCGCGAGGGGTTCATCGACGCGCTGGAGGGGCTTGAGGACTGGACCGGCGGCCTGTTGCCGCCTATCAGTTATCGTTCCAACGACCATCGCGGGTTGACGGCGCTGGCCCTGTTGCGCGCGAGCCACGGCAAGTGGCTCGTCAAACGCGGCCTGTTGCGATTGATTGAAGGAGTGAGGAATGAGGAGTGAAGGAGGAGAGGAGGCGAGTATGCCCAAGGTGCACGCCAACGGTATAGACATTTATTACGAGATCACCGGCGAGGGGCTGCCGTTGCTGCTGATCGCCGGGCTGGGTTATGGCATGTGGATGTGGCGCGAGATGATCCCCGGACTGGCGGACCATTGCCAGGTCGTCGCTTTCGACAACCGGGGCGCCGGGCGAACCGATAAGCCGGATGGCCCCTACGACGTGCACATGCTGGCGGCCGACGCCGCCGGGTTGTTGGACGAGCTGGGGATCGCGCGCGCCCACGTGATGGGCCATTCGATGGGCGGTTTCGTCGCCCAGGAATTGGCGCTCAGCCGCCCGGATAGGGTGGATAAACTCATTCTCTCCGCTACCAATTTCGGCGGCCCCAACCACATCCCGGTGACCCCGGAGGCGATGGCGGTGTTGACCGATCGTTCCGGCGATCCGGTGGAGCTGGTCAAACGGGGCATCAAGGTGGCCTGCGCGCCTGGTTTTGCCGAGGCGCACCCAGACGCGGTCGAGGAATTGATCGCCTACCGCCTCAGCAACCCGGTCCCGCCGGCCCAGTACCAGGCGCAACTGGCGGTGGGGCTGGGGTTGCTGGACGCGGATGCCTGTTTCGAGCAGCGGCTCAAAGCGCTCGATGCGCCCACGCTCATCCTGTTCGGCGAGCACGACCGAGTCGTCCCCTCCGGAAACGCCGAGTTATTGGCGCGGGAGATTCCCCACAGCGTCGTCGAGATTCTCCCCGCCGCCGGACATCTGTTCCCCATCGAGGTTCCTGGGGAGGCGGTGCGGGCGGTGTTGGCATTCTTGCTAAACGAGAAGTAAAACGTCACACAATGTATGGAGGTCGTCAATGAGACACGCACAAATTCTTTCCACGGGCGCTTACGTCCCAGAACGGGTCATCACCAACGCCGAGATGGACGAGCTGCTCGGCCAGGAGACGAGCGAGTGGCTGATTAAAAACGTCGGCATCCGCGAGCGGCGCTGGATGACGCCCGACCAGACGACGTCGGATCTGGTCGTGGCTGCATCGCAACAGGCGCTGGCGCGGGCCGGCGTTCGCCCGGAGGCGCTTGACCTGCTCATCGTCTCCACCGACACGCCCGATTATCTCTCGCCGGGCACCTCGGTCGCCGTGCAAGATAAGCTGGGGGCGGTCAACGCCGGCTGTTACGACGTCAACAGCGCCTGCGCCGGCTGGGTGACCGCTCTGGATCAAGGCGCCCGCTACATCGCCACCGATCCGGATATGCGCTACGTCCTGGTCGCCGGGGGCTATGGCATGAGCCGCTTCCTCGACCTGAGCGACAAGCGGACCGCCAATCTGTTCGCCGATGGGGCCGGCGCGGTGGTGCTGGGCGCGGGTGACGCGCCGGGCTTCTTAGCCAGCAAGCTCCACGCCAGGGGCGAATTCCACGACGCGCTGGGCATCTACACCGGCGGTGCGTACCGACCGTGCACGCCAGAGAACCTGGAACAGTATGGCCCGCCGCGCGTCCAGTTCGTGAAAAAGTTCCCCGCCACGTTCAACACCGAGCATTGGCCCCCGCTGATCGACGCGGCGCTGGAAAAGGCGGCGCTTACGCGGGACGACGTCGATCTTTATCTGTTCACCCAGCTCAACCTGCGCACCATTGAGGCCATGATGGACGTGCTAGGGCAGCCGCTGGAGAAGACCCACTGGGTGATGCACAAATGGGGCTATACCGGTTCTCCCTGCGTGGCGATGGCGCTGGACGACGCAATCCAGCAAGGACGCGGCCCCGCGCCGGGGGACGTCGTGCTCTTCTGCACCAGCGGCGGCGGCATCAGCATCGCCGTCTCCGTATGGCGCTGGACACAAGACGCCAGACGTAGGGCACAAGACGTAGGACGTAGGACATAGGACACACCATGTACATCGGGAATTATCTTGAACGGCGCGAAATCTACTCGCCCGATAAACTGGCGATTGTAGACGCGGGCAAGGATCCAGAACTGCGACTGACCTATCGCGAGATGAACGAGCGGGCCAAACGTTTCGCCAACTGGTTGCGGGACGAGGCTGGCATCGTCAAGGGGGATCGAGTGGCCATCCTGGCCCGCGATGGCGTCGAGCACCTCGACTGCTTCTTCGCCTGCGGCAAGCTGGGCGCGATCCACACCGCGCTCAACTGGCGGCTCCACTGGCGGGAACTGGTCGCCATTGTACAGAAGACCACGCCCAGCGTGCTGATCTACTCCGACGATTTCCGCGACGGCGTGGGCGAGCTAGAGGCCGCGATTCGCGACACGCCGCACGCCATACGCCGCTACCTGCACATCGAAGGGGACGGCATCCCCGGCAGCCGGCATTATCAATCGACCGTCGACCAGGCCGCCGATCGACCACTTGCCTGCGAATCGCTGGACAAGGAGGACATCGCCGCGTTGATCTTCACCGGCGGCACCACCGGCCTGCCCAAGGCGGCCCAGGTCTCCCACCGCATGATCGCCTGGAACACGCTCAACACCGTCACCCACGACGTCACCCACGACGACGTCTACCTCAACGTCTTCCCGATGTTCCACACCGGCGGGCTGTTCGTCTACACGCTGCCCCAGGTCATTTTCGGCGGGACGACGGTGCTGCTGCGCGAATTCGACCCGGCGCGGGTGCTGGCCCTGATCGAGCGGGAGCGGGTGACCGTCTTCGCCGGTGTGCCGACGATGTACCAGATGATGGCCCAGGCGGAGAATTGGGAGACGGCCGATCTGTCCTCACTCCGCTTCTGCACCAGCGGGGGCGCGCCGCTGCCCGTGCCGCTGGTCAAAAAGTACACCGAGGAAAAGGGCATCCGTTTCAAACAGGGCTTTGGCATGACCGAATTCGGGCCGGGTATCTTCGCCCTGGCGCCGGAGGATGCGATCCGCAAGGCCGGTTCCATCGGGCGGCCCAACTTTTTTGTGGACGCTTGCATCGTGGACGACGACAACCGCCCCCTGGGTCCGAACGAGGTGGGCGAGCTGACGCTCAAGGGGCCGAGCTATTGCTCCGGCTATTTCGGCGACCCAGAGGCGAGCGCTGAGGCTGTGGATGAGGCGGGCTGGTTCCACACCGGCGACCTGGCCAAGTATGACGAGGAATGGTATTTCTACATCGTGGACCGTAAGAAGGATATGTTCATCTCCGGCGGGGAGAACGTCTACCCGGTGGAGATTGAGAAGGCGCTATACGAGCACCCGGCGGTACATATGTGCGCCGTCGTCGGCGCGCCCGACCCCAAATGGGGCGAGGTGGGGGTGGCTTACGTGGTGCTCGCATCGGGCGCGACAGCGACCGAGGAAGAACTGCTGACGTTCCTGAAAGATCGCCTGGCCCACTATAAAGCGCCCAAGCGGGTCGAGTTTTTGGACAGCCTCCCCATATCCGGGGCGGGCAAGATTTTGAAGCGGGAGTTGCAAGCGGCTAAACTCAGCCCATCCTCCCGCAGATCATAAAGGAGGAAATGATGAGCAGTATACCCACGTTAGAGGGAGTGACTTCCCAAATTGTAGAGAGCGCGCGGCTGAAAATCCACGCGCTTTCCACCGGCCCGGCGGACGGCGAGCCGGTGCTCTTCGTCCACGGCAATGGCTCCTCCGCCACGTTCTGGGAGGAGACGATGCTGGCGCTGCCGGATGGATACCGGGGGATCGCGCCGGATATGCGCGGTTACGGCGATACCGAGCCGCTGCCGGTCGACGCCACGCTGGGATTGGACGACATGGTCGCCGACCTGCGCGCCCTGGTCGAGGCGCTGGAACTGACCGAGTTTCACATCGTCGGGCACAGTATGGGTGGCGGGATCGTGATGAAATACGCCATCGCGCACCCGGCCGACCTGCTCTCTATCACGCTGGTGGACACGATGTCGCCCTACGGTTACAGCGGGAGCAAAGGGGTGGACGGCGAGCCGTGTCACGAGGATGGCGCTCCGGCCGGCGCGGCGGGCGTCAACCCGGAT
Source organism: Anaerolineae bacterium (assembly GCA_034437315.1). Classification (GTDB taxonomy): domain Bacteria; phylum Chloroflexota; class Anaerolineae; order B4-G1; family B4-G1; genus DSAR01. The sequence goes on along the minus strand of DAOTUC010000126.1, from coordinate 497 downwards.
TTCGTCAAACTGCTGGCGGCCAAGGAGCGCGGCGTCGAGAGCCTCTCTGCCCCGCGCAACGTGCTGCGCCAGTTCTACGTCAAGCCGCCCTTCATCCCAGAGCGGGAGGAAGCGTTGCTCGACTCGATGCTCTCGCTGCGGGTGGGCGAGGATTGGTACCCGGGCGATTTCGTCCCCTCCGAACATTGGCCGGGGGCCGCGCCGGGCGAGCGGGGTATCGTCAACGCCTTCAGCCGCAAGTATTTCGACGCCAGCGGCATCGTGAATATCCAGCCCAAGCCGCCGGTGCTCTGGGTGCGCGGGGCCTACGATCTGGTGGTCGCCAACAGCGCGATGTGGGATATCGCCGCCCTGGGCGCGATGGATTTCGTGCCCGACTGGCCCGGGGCCGATGAGTGCCCGCCCCAGCCGATGCTCGACCAGATCCGGGCGGTGCTGGAGCAGTACCAGGCGAACGGCGGCGCCTATCGAGAAGTGGTCATCGACGACGCTGCGCA
>DAOTUC010000125.1:0-3097 GCA_034437315.1 Anaerolineae bacterium | reverse complement strand
CGAGCCATTCGATCTGCTGCCCGATGCCCATCCCGGCCAGCGGGATGTCAATTTGCCCAGCTAAGCCTGGAACAAGGAACTTGCGGTATCGCTTCCCCGCCAGGATCATCCAACGTGTCATCTCCATCGAAGAGTGAAACATTGCCGGTTCGAGAAATCCCAGTTCTCTCAGACTGTTCAGCACGCTGGCGGCCCATTCGAGCCGTTCCTGCTTTGACATATCGTAGAGCGACACATCGTAGGGATTCAACGCCGTGTCTGGATGCACCAGGCCATGCTTGGCGCTCAAAACGTACCAGACGTCACACATCCGTTCAGCGTAGGCGGAGGCGCGTTTGAAGAGCGTTCCGGTGTACAGATCGCGCGCTTGTGCGGGTCGAGACGCCTTCGTCTTGCTACAAGCGACTAGCCCGATTCGTATGTTTGCCATCGTTTGTTCTCCTTCTGATTTTTTTGAGAGAGAGGGGGGTGTTAATCCCCCCCTCTCCATAGTTTTGATGTTGCGATTACGTTTGACGTTGTTACAACAACGCCATTTGCGCTTTGGATACATCGGCCTGACGTCGCCGCCGAGGCTGAGGCTTGATCTCCTGATAGGCGTATCCCTGCTCCCGCGCCCATTTCTCGAACACACTGAGAGAGGTCTGGGTCAAGCTGCCTACCGCGCTGTCGATGACGACGTGACGATCATCGCTGAAGAGTTTCATATTGCTATCCGCAGTCACCTCCTCGTTGTTCTTGATGGCCTTGATCAGCGCCATCACGAGGGAAGCATCGCCCGGATCGTCAACCAACGCGCTCGACACCTCGTCGCCGTACAGGAGTTGGGCGGCCTTGATCTTCTGCCCGATGAGGGCGTAAGCCTTCGACTCCAACGTATCTGCGTAACAGAGGTAATACACCTTGACCGGCTTCGTCTGACCCAAGCGCCACACGCGGCGGCAAGCCTGCCACATCGTGTACAGGCTGTAGTCCGGCTCGTAGAAGATGGCGGTGGAAAACTGGACCAGGTCCAGGCCGGTTTCAACCAGGCGGGGGTTGGTGATGAGCACATTGCTTGGGTGTTCCTTTAGCCACGCTTCCCGCTTGGACGGGGTAATGCTCGACTTGAGCATCGCCACACCGGGGATACCGGCACTGGTCAACACATCGACCAGTCGCTGTCGAATATCCCGCGTGCCGGTCTGGCGCACGTAGATGACAGCCTTGCGTCCCGCCGCTATCTCCGCTTTGATCGTAGAGACCAACCACTCCTCTTTCGGCAGCAATTGGTCTGAACTGACCGCCGCCGGGCAGTATAGCTCGCTTTCATCGTAGCCCTCGACCGTCTCGTGCCGGAAGCACGAGTTGGGCCTGGCGAGATTCCATTGCAACCACGCGCTGGTATAGTGAGGCCAGTGTGCCTTCAACTGGTCCCACGTGAAGTTGTGGAGTTTGCGCAGGTCACTTTCCATCTGTTTTGTCGGGCTGAACATGACGAACTCCTCCCTGAAGGAGGGCATTTCGACGCCTAGATCCTTGACCGAGGCAAAGACAGTAGTGGGCAGGGTGTAGCGCACCACGCCGGGGGAGATCCCCGGACGTTCCTTGGTCGATACGCGGTGACGTTTCTGCCCACTGAATTTGCCATGTTTGTCCTCATCCACCTTGAAAGTCGTCTCCAGTACACCGTACCGGCGAATCCAGCGCGTCTCCTCATCAAAGCCAAAGTCCTCGCGGACGTTGGCCTGAGTGCGGTGAAGCAGCCACAGGATCGAAGTGGACGGCCCGCCGAAGAAGGTGCCGGTGAGGGTGATGACAGACGGAATTGTCACGACCAATAGGTGGAAAGCCCACCCTTGATCGGATCCTTTTGCCTTGTACTGATGCACCTCGTCGGCGAGTAGCACCTGGAAGAATCCTTTCATCTTCCTGCGAATGAAGTCGGCCAGGGGCCAGCGACGATAGCGCCCGTTTCCGAACTCGAACAGCGCGCATCCGCAGCGTCGGTTTTCCATCTCCATTTCGTTGGCGTTCCACACCTCGATGTTGGCCTTGCAAAGCACCGGCTGCTTGGTCTCTTGCGCTTCTGTGCTCAACGGCGCGCCGCAGTGCGGGCACACCGGATAGGAGCGCGTTGCCTGGAGCGCTTCCAGACGGGCGTCACGCACGAATTCTCGAAAAAGCTCGTTCGCAGATGCATCTCCCTGGGCGGCCTTCTGCCAGACTGCTTTGATTTCCGTAATGTCATCGTGCAGTTCTGGACGTTCTCGCCACAGTTTGCGTAGCGGTTCCAGCGCCGCATCCCGGTCTTGAGGACCCTTTCTCGGCCCCAATGACACCAACATCCCACGAAGTGTCTCATACCAGTGAGCCGCTTCGACGAAGTTTCTTCGTTCCTCTTTGTGCCTGTGGTTCTTGCTCAATGTGTATCGTGTCGTTGCTGTTTTCTGCCAGCCGGGACCCAGCTTGATGGTCGAGCGCTTGATTACCACGAGTAGTTTTTCGCCAGGCTTGTATTCCGCCTTGATCCGTTCCAACTCCTCGATGGTCTTGACGTGGATGGCCCGTAGGCCCGGCACGCTGGCCTCCGCCTCCCGTATCCACTTGGGATACAGGTGCGGCGGACAGATGACGAGCGCGGGATAGGCACCCATCAGCTCTGTAGATGCCAGCGATGTGCGCGTTTTCCCGTATCCCATCTCGGCGACCAGGTGTGCGACTCCGTAACGATCTATCGAGCGCGTCAGAGCCACAGCAGTCTTGCGCTGGTGGGGCAGAAGTCCTTTTTTGGCAACGCTTGGCAACTGCTTATCCAGGCTGAGGGTGTCGAGAATAGCGACTTCCTCCGGGGTAATGGTGGTCCCATAGGGTTTGAGGTTTACAGCAATGTAATCCTTGAAAATGGTGATGTGTTCCTGCAGGAATCCCTCAACCTCTTGTGGTTTCGTGTGATGGGCTAACCCATCAGGCGAAACCGTGACGATGTGGGTGTTCCATACCTCTTGATGAATCTCCTTTTGGGGATCCTCAGGGTGGGGCGAGACAACGACGCTTTTGACCGTTCGGCCTTTGAACATCTGACCATCGGCCTCTACCACGCCCATCAGCCCCGATG
>DAOTUC010000124.1:0-37252 GCA_034437315.1 Anaerolineae bacterium | reverse complement strand
CAAAATTCCGGCGCACGCAACATAAACGCCGGCGCTGCCTGTTTTCCGCCTACCTGTAGTTCCTTATCCTCCAGCCACTCTTCGCCTTTTCCCGTCAGCGTGCCCTCGCCCCAAGGCATGTTTCCCACGATCCTGTCAAACTCGCAATCCTCCAAGTATTTGTCCACCTGCTCGTCGAAGAAATCGTATGCATGCAAGTTACCCCGTAGGCGCGGGAATCGAAAGTGATTGTTGCGGATCTGTTCATTGCTCAGGTGATTGAGGATTTCGAGATAGAGGCTAAAGACAGCGATACGGATGGCTTCGGGATTCTTGTCGACGCCAAAGATGCTTGCCTGTAAGAGATGACTCAGGTCCTCCGGCTCAGGCGTTCCATACACCTCTTGCCACGCTTGAACCAACCGGCGATACGCGCCAACCAGGAAAATGCCCGATCCACAGGCAGGGTCGAGAACAGTCATATCAGGATGAATATCCTCGATCCCCATTGTTTCTTCCAGGATAAAATCCGCCAACAATAACGGCGTATAGTAAGCGCCAGAAGACCGGCGGTCGTCTATAAAAATGTCGTAGATATTGCTGATGAGTTCGATGGGAATATATGCAAAGTTGTAAGGCCACAAACGAAGCTGTCCTGTTTCCAGGTCGGCGCCCTCTAAAAAACTGCGCACTATATCTAGATGCGACTGATCAACTGCTCGTTCGGCAGCGTCAATGGGAAAGAGATCGCCATTAAAAAGAGCGCCCAGCGTTTCGAATAGAAGATATGTGACCTGATGACTCTGCAGGGATTCGAGGTAGGACGTCGCCCGCCCGTTGGTTATTTGGTCAATCCATTCCGGCGTCAGAACACCCCTATCTTCCAGATATCGAACGAAGATCGAGCGTCCCAACAGGGTATAAGTTACAGCGTTGGAGAGCCCTCTACCCACAAGTCGCTCTCGCATTGTCCCCATATCTTTAACCAGACGATGATCGGCACGCGTTTGATGGTTGACCTTTCGCCCCTCGACAGTGTCCCAAAAGGCACCGGTCTCAAGATAAATGCGTTCGTAGTGATTTGCGACGAGTTTCTCTCTGATGCGCCGCTGAGCCGTTAGACTGTCATTCAACCCTTCCAACGATTGCAGCAAACGAGATGGCGTGTCGAAGTCCTCGTCACAGCGTGTTATGGGGGGTTCATACGCATTGTAGACACGAATCTCGTGAGGCAGGGTGACAAATAACAGCGGGGCCTTACTCTGGCTCCATACGTTTTTGTGAAGCTGTCGGATCTTGTCGGGATCTAACTCGCTCAATCGACTGAAGTAGGCCAGGGGATTTTTTCCGACAAAAAGAGCGGCATCGACGTCGGGTATGGGGCGTCGGCTTGGCCAGCGGATCCTCTTCTCACGCAAGAAGCCAGGACTCTCGGCATAGTGAAGTTCTTCGAGTAAAATTTTCTCTAGATCCTGAACAACCACACCCGAATCTCCTTTTTTCTAAAGCCGAGAAAATTAAAATCGTCACTCCAATTATAGCACATTTGTTCTTTGAAGGCAATGGTTTGCTCCACAAGAATTTTCGAAATAGACCTCAATCTCGGGGCTCTCCCTCCCACCACTGCCGCCAGGCCTCCATGTCGGCGCCGAAGGACTGCCCGGTGACCGCTTCCAGGGCCTCGACGACGCTTTCCCTTTGCACTGGGCTACCCTCTCCCGATAGCGCCTGGATGAGGGCCTCCATCACGGGTTCCCTGGGGCCGATCAAGCTGATGCCCAACACAAGCGCCTCGCGCACTTCCTCGTCAGGGTCCGCCATCGCCTCCACCATGGCGGGCGCGGCGGACGCACTTGCCTCGCCGATCAGGCCCAGGGAGAGGGCGGCGGCCCGGCGGACGAAGTCGCTTTCGTCGCCCAGGGCCTCGGTCAGGGCGGGGACGGCGTCGGCGGCCTCCGAACCGATGGCCCCCAGGGCCGCAGCGGCAGCGCTGCGTTCCGAGATTCGCTCCGCCTTCAGGAGCGCGACGAGATGGGGCGCGGCGTCGGCGGCGCCCGGCCCGATGAAGCCCAGGCCCATCGCGGCATATTCGCGCACCAACGCGCTCTCATCCTGCAACGCCCCGATCAAAGCAGAAACGGCGTCCCGCGCCTGGGGGCCGATCCTGCCCAGTCCCAGGGCGATGTAGGCCCGCACTTCCTCGTCCGTTTCTCGTTCTAGCGCCTGAATCATGGCCGGAATGGCGTGTCGGGCGTCGGGGCCGATCTCGCCCAGCGCCTCACCGGTGGCCAGGCGCACCCATTTATCCTCGTCCTCCAGCGCGTAGACGAGAGCGGGCACCGCATCTCGCGCCGCCGGGCCGATCTCGCCCAGGATCGTGGCGGCCGACCAGCGGACTTCCGCGTCCTCGTGCTCCATGGCCTGGGCGAGCGCCGGGACCGCGTCGACGCCGATGTCGACCAGCATCTCGAAGGCCGCCTCGCGCACGTCCTCCCGCTCATCCGCCAGGGAGCGGATGGCGGCCTGGATCTCGGGAGCGCGGGTGACGGGGATGGGGTCCGGAGGATGGGTGAGTGTCGCCGGTTCCATTGAATCGGACGAGCAAGCGCTCAGGCAAGCGGCGATCATGCTAAGTATGATCAACAGGGTGGGCATATCTGGCAATGACTCCTTCATTCGTTGGTTAGATCTCGCTCGCATCATCCCCCCGCAGCAACGAGCGCCCCCGCCTCAGCACCGTTTCGGCGTCCTCCTCGCTTTCTGAGGTGAGCCCCAATTCTTCATACAGCTCGGTTCCGTAGGTGCGGGTCTTGACGACGACGGGCATGGGCACGGCGTGGCCCATGATGAGCGCTTGCTGGCGGCTGTCGAGCCGGGCCAGCACCTCGCGCAGGGTGTTGGCGCCGCTGATGCCGGCGAAGACCGCCCGCACGTCGCTCTCATCGTCCAGGAGACAGGTGACGCGGGTGCCGATCTGGCTCATAATCTCCGGGTCGATGCCGCTGGGGCGCTGGTCCACGATGAGCAGGGTGACGTTGTACTTGCGCAACTCGCGGGCGATGACGCCGAAGATGGTGTGCCGGGCGATGGCGGGGTCGAGGAACTTGTGGGCCTCCTCAATGGTGATGACCAGGGGGCGCGGCTCCTGCCCGCCCGCCCCGGACAATCCGACGTCGCCCTGGGCAGTCTCCTTGCGCCGCACGTAGTGCTCGTGGATGCGCCGGGTGAGGTAATTGGCCACCAGCAGGTAGGCCTCCAGGCTGTTGCCGTAGCGCCCAAACTCCAGGACGACGTTGACGCCCCGGTCGAGGTGATCCAATAATCCCCGCACCGGGTCCTCGGCGGCCTGGGGGTGCAGGAAATCGAAGCGGCGGAACATCCCCAGCTTGCGCTGGATGGCGCCCAGGGTGCCGCCGTGGATGGTCCCCCGCTCCAGGGCGCTCTCCAACTCCTCCAGAGGATCGTGCTCGTCTAGCAGCCGGGCGACCCAGCCCCGGCCCAGCCGGCGGCGGAGGAAGTAGAGCGCGCCGACCTGCACGTCCGAGAGGGCCATCAGGTTGGCCAAACTGTCCACGTCCTCCGGCTCGATCTGCTCGTACCCGATGCGTATGACCCCATCGACCTTGCTGCCCCGCCGGCGGGACGATTGCTCGTCCAGCGTGAAGACGACGACGCGGCCGGGGAAGAGCTGGCTCAAGCCCTTGACCTGTTGCTTTGACTCATCCTGGCTCTTCCAACCGTACTCGTTGTGCATGTCGAAGACCAGGTTGACGGCCACGTTTTCCCGCACCAGCCCCGCCAGCAGCATGCGGGTGAGGAAACTCTTGCCGGTGCCGGTCTTGCCGAACACGCCCGCCGAGCGCTCGACGAAGCGGTGTAGATCGAGCGCCACGTGTACCCCTTCCATCTCCAGCGGCTCGCCGACGTAGAAGTAGCCCGGCTCCTCTTCCCGCCCGAAGATCAGGCCGACCTCCTCCTCGCTGGCGGTGTAGACCGGCCGGAAGTGGGAGGGGATGGTCTTGACCGGCTTGGGCTCGTCGTCGCCCGCGTCCAGCGTCAACATCGGCGAGACGTGGATGCGGCCGTAGACGGCGGTCCCCCGGTAGACGCGGGATAGGAAATCATCCTCGTCGGTTCCGTGCACCGCTTCGGGTGGGGCCTTCTCGATCAGGGGGTTGAGGGCGTCCAGTTGCACGTCGGTGACGATGGAGAAGAAGCGCCGCCCGGTCCGGCCGTGGGCCACGACGTAGCGGCCCACCGCCAGCCCCTCGATGACGGTGGCGCGGTCTAGTTTGACGTCCAGCCCCTGGGATAGACTGCCGCCCACGACGACGCCTAGCTTCTGGCGGGGGCGGGAGCCGGGCTCGGACGTGCGGGGACCGAAGAAGGCGTCGAGTTCTTGTTCGGGTGTGCGTTCGTTCATCGTTGTCATCTAAGCAGCAGCATCGTCGTACATCCGCATAGTTCCCCAGCGCTCCTCGTAGAGCGCGATCAGTTGACCCTCCATCTGGCGCAGCAGGTCCAGCTTGTGCGGGCCGTGGATGCGGTTGTCCAGGTGGAGGATGTCCAGGAGGGTCTGTTCAAATTGTGGCGGCTTGACCGCCAGGTCGCGCAGCAGGTTGCTCATACGCGACGTGTGCCGATTGTAACGGGGTTGGTCGTTCAATACCATGATCACGTCTACGATGAGGTTGTTGATGATGTTCAGGTCGAGGCCGACCCATTCCCGGCGGCGCACGTATTTATCGTAGCGATGGATACGGGCGTGGAGTAAGCGCAGATCGGCCTGGGCGCGTGCGCGCAATTCCGCTTCGGTGTAGGTTATATCATCGGGCGTACACAACCGGGGTCTCAGGTTGTCTTTATCGACCAAAGTTTCGTGGTCGAAGTAGAATTCGAGCTGGTGAGGGAGATGGCAACTGACGTCAAACCAGACGTCCCGGTAGACGAATTTGTCGATCACCTGGGAGGCGACGGGAAAGGCGGGGTTGTCGACGCCGGCGATGGCGAGCATAATGTTGCGGCAACCAATGCGCTGTAGCGTGGCCAATCGTTCCTGGTCTGGGATCGGCTCGCTGACCGCCATTAGCATATCGACGTCGGAGTAGGCGTCCTCCTCGCCGCTGGCGCTGGAACCGATGATGAAAATCGCCCGCACTCGCTCGTCGGCGGCGTACCCGGTCTCTCGGATGAAGGATTGGGCTGCCTGGTGGTGGATGGCTTTCATAATTTCCTCACAAGCGGCTCAACCGTCGCAGCAATCCCTCGAGGCGCACGGGATCGCCGGACAGCAAGCGCACTAATTCCCGCCCGGCTTCGATTAAGAAACGCTCGCGCTCACTTTCCGCTCGGCTGGCAGCGGCGGCCCGCAGGCTGGCGGATAGGAGCTCATCGACCGGCGCGTCGCGGGCGTCGAGCAGCAGCCGGAAGTAATCGAACAGATATGCGCGCCCGTCGGTGGTGAAGGCTTTTATCTCCTCGGCGGTGCATTGGTAGAGCCAATCGAGTGTCACCGGCGGTTGTGGGGGCAGGCAGTGACGGATGCGCTCGCCATTCGTGCAGCCCACGGACATGACGCTCACTTCGATGGGAATCTGCCGGTTGCGCCGCTGGTCGCGCACGACCTCCTCTGGCGGATCGGCGCTGACGATCTGGCGCACCAGAGGGTCATCCTCCATGCTGACGTCGTAGATCAGGCCGTAGATGGCGCTGCCCTGGGCCACCCCATCCGCCCGGACGAAGGAGCCGAAGGCCGGGATGTCGGGTTGCATGACGGCGCACCCGATGGCGAAATCGCGCGTGCTGGCCCGCAACACGCGCCCGACGCGGATCATTTTGGGCGTCATCGGCGCCGCCTCCGGCCGTACCCGGTGCGCCCGCCCCGGGTCAGCGATTTATAATAGGCCTTGGGCGAAGGCGCCGCGGTCACGCCCTCGCGCAGCAGGGCTGTGGCGATCATATCCTCGAAGGCGGTCCGCTCGCGGCGGCCGACGAAGGCTAATTCATCGGCCCGCGCCAGGGCGTAGGGGTAGCCGCCAGCGATGCGGGCCTGGGCCACGATGCTCCCATGCACCAATGCCAACTGGGCGGGCGACTCGGCCACCCAGGCCGGAATTTCGACCCGGGCCACGATGGACGGTTGCCCCTCGTCGGCCAGATTGAGGTAGAAGAAGTGGATGGTGTGGCCTGCCGCGCGGTAATAGTCGTGGTTGACCGAAGCCGGGCTGATGAATAGGGCGGAGCGGGCGCCGGGCGGGAGGTGTGCGCCGAAGAACAGGCCATCGGGCAGACGTTCCAATGGGTTGGCCTGTTGTTGAGCCTTTTGTGATGTCTCGCGCAGGTCGCCGCTCGCGTCGGAAACGTGGGCCAGATGGAGCAACCGGGCCACCTCGGTGCGGCGGGGCCGGCTGGTGAAGGCGGCCACGGCAGCGCCGGTCTCGCGGATGCGCTGGAGTTGTTCGAGGTAGGCTAGCACCTTGGCCCGCCGCCATTCATCCGCCTGCGCGCCGCTCCGTTCTTCCAATACCCAGAGGAGCAGCGTCCCATCGACCAGGGCGATCTGGGGGGCGGCTGATTTGTCGGCGCATAGGTCGGCCAGGCGGGTGATCTCGGCCAGATCGCGCCGCACGTCGAGCAGGTTCCCGGCGACCAGCAGGCCGTTCTCGTACAGGTCATCGTCGGTGTAGCCCAGGGTGGGGCGGCTGTGGGCCGCCGGCGCCTGTCCGCTGCCGTGCCGGTAGACGATGCTGCCGACGTTGATCAGGTGGTAGAGCGCGGCGCCGTGCCGGTCGGGCTGGATCTGGGAACCGTCGGCGGCGATGACGGTGAATTGGTCAGGGATCGGGGGGAAGGGAACGCTGTGGTCAAGCGCTTCGGCGGTGGGGATAGCGGCGTGGAACGCGCGGGCCGGGCGGCGGAGTTGCTCGCCCAGGTCGGCGTATTCGGACAACCAGCGGAGCGCCAGGGCGACCAAATCGGCGTGCTGACGTCGTCGGGCGGCGATCTCGCGGCTCATCGCCTGAATTTGCCGGGTGAGTTGGCTCAGTTCGAGCATGCGTCGGGCGCCTTTATAGATGGGTTGGATGATTCATTGTCAAAAATGGCTGAGATCACGAATCTCGCGAATGGCCGAATGATGTGAACGCTCTTTGACGTTGGATCTTAGAAAGTGGAACGGCTTTCGTGAAATTCGTACATTCGTATCATTCTTGATCTGGATTATACCTGAGGGAATGGGCGCTGGCAAGCGTGTGGGTGGAGAATCCCACTTGCTCCTTTGCGAGCGACAAAGTATAATGCGCTTATGATTGATCTAAAGAAAGTCAATATATCTGAGATAGCGCGAAAGTTGCACCAGCCTTTCGCGATGGCTAATATCGCCATTGTGGGAGACATCATCGTCAGTCTCTACGCATGTCAAGGGGTTCTGGATCGCCACCGGCACGTGGATCATGATGAGTTGTTCTGGGTGCACCGGGGGGTGATGTTTCTGGACAGTGAGTGGGGAACGGTGCAACTCCAGCCGGGTGAGTTGGTGGTGGCGCCGAAAGGGGTGGCGCACCGTTCACGGTCGGGCGTGCGGGCCGACGTTCTTCTGTTGCGATGTGGTTTCGCCTCCGAACGAAAGAATGGGAACCGCCGTCTGTACGGCATCCCCGGAGAGGCGAAGCTCCAGAGCGTTAGCCTCTTCAAGACTGCCAGGGCGCTGGTCAAACCGTTCCAATTCCAGACCGCGGCCCGCATTGCGGGATCAGTGGTTCAGGCGGCGTGGGGCGAGGGGACGTGGTCGATTCCATCTCCGGCGGAGCACGATGTGTTATACCTGGTCCTGGAGGGCACGGCGACGGTGCAGACATCGCGTAGTATGGTTCATCTGCACGCGGGCGACCTGACTGTCGCGCCGAAGGATGTGCTTTGTCATCTTAGCACGACCAAGGACACGATTTTGACGCGGATCACCCGGGAGGGCGTGGCGGCGTGATGGATGTTGCCTTGTCTCCCCGTCGACTTCTTCATCCGTCGCCTCTCCGCACGTGGGGGGTGAATGGCAGATAGGCTATGGCCGAGCATTGAGGATGTTCGGGCGGCGATGGACAGCCCACGCCCCGGCCTGAATGCCCAGCGCACGATGGCCCCCCATCCTCGCCCGCTCACTCTCCCCACCGACGTCGAACCGCGAAAGGCGGGCGTTCTCCTGCTGATGTACCCCATTGAAGGCGTGTTGCACTTGGCGCTCACGGCGCGCACGTCGACCATGAATCATCACAGTGGGCAAATCTCGCTGCCTGGCGGTGGCTGGGAGCCGGGGGACGGATCGCTCCAGGAGACCGCCTTGCGCGAAACTTATGAGGAGATCGGCGTGACCGCCGACGAATTGGAGATACTCGGCCCTCTCACGCCGCTCTATATCCTGCCGAGCAATAACCTGGCGCATCCTTTCGTCGCCTATGCCGACCATCGCCCCATTTTCCGGCCCGATCCGAACGAGGTCGCCGATTTATTGGAAATCCCCCTGACGCTTCTGCTGGATCCGAAGACGCGGCGTGAGGAGGATTGGATCTGGCGGGGCGTTCCGTTGCACGTCCCTTTTTACGCTGTGGGCGATCTCCAAATCTGGGGGGCGACCGCTATCATCCTGGCAGAGTTTCTGGCGCTTATTCGGTTGGTATGTCACGGCGTCATAGATTCCGCAGCAGCGCGCTCAGGATGAGGGTGAGGATGAGGATGAGGATGAGGCGCCCGCCAGCGATGGCTAATCTGGCTTTACCTTTATCCTCTCAGCGCCTGCCAGACGAAGATGAGGATCATCAAAACGGCGATGATCAATTGGATCCCTTCGGAGAGCAGACACCCTATCAGCCACCCAGTGCCGGCTTTGATGGCCCTGTCCCAATCCTGGTGCTGGTGGAACTCGACCAGGACAATGCCCGCTAACGCGCCCAGGATGGCGCCGGGGACGATGCCGACGCCAAAAAACAGGCTGCCAATGGCGGCCCCCACGACGCCCAGCAATAGCCCCGCCAGCATCGACCAGATGGACGCCCCGCGCGCCTTGGCTCCGACCTGGGTCATCCACAAATCAGCCGTGAAGCCGATAGCGCCCAGGACGGTGAGGAAGAAGAACGTGATCGGGTCGATGGTCGCGAACTTTTCGGCGATAGCGTAGACCAGCATGACGATCCAGATGAAACCCACGCCGGGGACAATTGGTAACAGGATGCCGAGTATACCGACAAACATAGCGGCTAAACTCAGGTAGAAGACCCACATTGGAAGTATCAAGATGTTCTCCTAACTTGGACGAACCAGAGCCAATAAAGATGCCGATGGTAAATTCTTGCTATCGTATAAGGATATCATTGGTTAGGGCCTAATCTGGGCGGGGTTTGCCAGTTGACATTTTCCCTCGGCAAGTATACCGCCGCCCTATCAGGCTGTCAAACGTCCGAATTGCGGGGAGGGCGCGTTAACTTCAGCTTAACACAGTTGAAACGCTATACGCCACGCATTTGTTGTAGAATTAATTACGTGTGTCCTCTCAAAAGGTAGCAGCCGGGAAGGGAGCGCTGTCATCTTGGCGGCGTCGTCAGCAGGATGCTGGCGCTCCGGTACGGGCGGTTGCAATTGGACATGTGGTTGGCTTGTGGTAAACTAAGGGACGGCGGGAGTTACTCACGAGATGCGATCCGATCTTGAGGGATGTCCTGCATCTCTCGTCAATGTGTTCAGCGAGGAGAGGAAGGGAAGATGGGGCAGAATAACGAACGGGAGGCCGTTTTAAACGATTTGTCTTCGCAGCGGGACGAAGCGCCAGATCATCCGGCGCTGGCGGCGCTGGCTGACGCCGGGAGCGATCGGGAAGACGGGGACATCAAGGTCGAGGACGTCGTCGATGGATTGAGGAGAGCGCGTGTGGCATCCCTTTCCGAACGAGAGATCGAACGGGCGGTCGTTCGACCGGCGCAACGGTCGGATGAATCCGAGAGCGAGACTGGGCGCCAGCGTCAATTGGTGATTTTCAGCCTGTCAGGCGAAGATTATGGCCTGGATGTCCACATTGTGGATAGCATCATCAAACTCCAGCTCATCACGGCTGTGCCCAACACACCCGATTACGTCGAAGGCGTCACGAATCTGCGGGGCGATGTGTTGCCCGTCGTCGATCTGCGGCGCTTGTTGGGCCAACCTTTGCAAAGCCTCGGCAAGGAATCGCGCATCATTGTGGCCGAGTTGCTCGAAATGAAGATCGGGTTGCTCGTGGACGCCGTGGTCGAGGTGTTGCGGGTTGATCAACACATGATTCGCCCGCCCTCACCGCTCGTCTCCACGATTGACGCGGCGTTCATCGAGGGCATTGTCAATGTCAACGTTGACCTGGGAGGGCTGGCGTCCGAGGCGGCCGGCGATCGGTTGATTATCTTACTTAACCTGGAGAACGCTTTGTCTATGAACCGCCGGTAGATCAATCAGAGACCGATTACGACCACTCCCCTGAGTAGTTACCGACAGGCTTTGTGATCGGAAAGATCCATCAGGTCCTTCCGACTTTAAAAAATAGGCCTATGACTGGCGTGGGAAATAGGGTGGGAAGTGGGGAATAATTTATGGATAAATCGCTATCTTTCGAAATTGAGGCGGACGAGCTGGAGATATTTCTCCAGGACGTCAACGAAAATTTACAGGCGCTAGAGTCGGGGATTCTGAAATTAGAACAGACGGCTGACGCCGACATCCTCAACGCCGCGTTTCGAGCTGCACACACGGTCAAAGCTGTGGCCGCCACCGTCGGTCATCACCAGATGGCGGAAATGCTGCACACGTTGGAGACCATCTTTGACGCGATGCGGGATGGAGAGTTGGCGCTCAACCAGAAGGGAACCGACGAATTGCTCGTCGCGGTCGATGTGTTGAAAGCGATGCGAGATGAGGTGATCACCCGTGAGCCGTCTGGGATAGACGTCGACGCTTCCCTGGCGCGTTTGCGCTTCTTGGTAGAGGGTGGGATGGACGATCTGGTGGATCAAGCGCCGGATCCTATCAAGACGGTATTGCTCTCGCCGGAGCAGACGGAGCAGATCAGGGAGCAGATCGATCAGGGAGTCGCTGTGCTGGAAATCGAGATCACGACCCGCGCGAACGCATTCGCCCAGGGCGCGCGCCTCTTACAGGCTTCGATGAGGTTGGCGGAACTGGGGGAAATCGTGGCTCAGCGACCGACGCAGGTCGATTTGACCAATGGGCAACACAGCGGGCATATGTGGTTGATCCTCGCGACGCGCGAAAACAGCGACGTGATTGAAGAAAACCTGGAAGACGTGAGCGACCTGGCCGAGTTTCGGATACGGCCATACAAAGGGGCCGGCGGCCCGGTTGGCGGCGGCGCAGCGTCGCTTGAGGACGCGCCGTCTGGCGCGTTGGAAGAAGCGCAAGCGACCGACGATGATGCGTCGATGGTTAGCCAGTTGAACACCGACGGCGCAAGACGGGACATCTCTGAGCAAACCGTGGGCATCAGCGTCGAGCGCCTGGATGCGCTGATGAACTTGGTGGGCGAACTGGTCACCGATCGCACCCGCCTGGTTCAGATCCGCGACACCCTCCACTCCCGGCGCGAGAAGGACGGCGCCTTCGGCGCTTTGAGCGAGATGACGACCCATTTCGAGCGGGTGGTGGATCGATTGCAGGAAGAGGTGATGGCCGCCCGTATGTTGCCCATCAACCATCTCTTCCGTAAATTTCCCCGCTTGATACGCGACGTGGCCCGCGCCAGTGAAAAAAACGTCAATCTGATCATCGAGGGAGAGGCGACCGAATTGGACCGTTCGGTCATCGAGGTGATCAATGATCCTCTGATTCACCTGTTACGGAACGCGGTCGATCATGGGATCGAATCCTCCCAGGATCGAATCGCGGCCGGCAAGCCTCCGACCGGCGCCGTGTGGCTCACCGCCTCCCACGAGGAAGGTCACATCGTGGTCACGGTGAAGGACAACGGGCGCGGCATCGACCCCGACGAAATCCGGCGCACCGCCGTCAAGCGCGGCCTCCTGACCGAGGAGGAAGCGGCCCAGTTGGACGACGAAGCGGCCGTCAACCTGATCTTCCAGCCCAACCTTTCGACCGCCGATCAAGTCACCGATGTCTCTGGGCGCGGTGTAGGCCTGGACGTCGTGCGGACTAACATCAAACGGCTCAGCGGTTCGGTGGTGGTGGAAAGCGAGGTCGGAGAAGGAACGACCTTCCGGATCACGCTGCCGTTGACGCTGGCGATTGTACAGGCGATGTTAGTGGCGTTGAGCGGTGATGTCTATGCGATTCCGCTGTCGGGCATCGTCGAATCGTTGTACCTGAAGGGGATGCGGATTGATCACATTAGAGGTAAGGCCGTCATCCAATGGCGCGACCAGGTCTTGCCGTTGATCAATTTGCGCGATTTTTTCCGCCATCGGCGAATAGCGGAGCCGGCTCCTGGCGATCAGGGGGCGGTCGTCGTCGTCAGTTGGGGGCGCTTGCGGGTAGGCTTGCTAATTGATGAGTTGATCGGCAAGCAAGAGATCGTGATCAAGTCCCTGGGGCCGTTTATCGGCAGCGTGAGTGGTATATCGGGCTGCACAATTATGGGGGATGGACGAATCGCCTTGATTATGGACATTCCCGGGTTGATCAGCGCTGCAACGAAAATGAAGGGCGGGGGGATATCAGGAGATGTATTATGAAAGACCAACGAGCAATCTGGCGGAGCTTAGTCAGCGATCCGCGTTCGTCGGCGCGGCTTAACAAAGTCATGTGGCGGGTGGCGACCGGTTTGTCGGAAGCGACCGGTAGAGCTATCCGCAACGACTTCCCCTTGGTGGATCGGGTGCCCATCGCCATGGTGCCGACGCGCGCCGGCGGCCCGGAGGAAAAGATGGTAGGCGTCTATCTCGTCATCGGCGGCGGGTTGCGCGGGCAGGCGATTTTGATCCTGTCGATGAGCAGCGCATTGAACCTGGCCGATCTGATGTTGGGCAATCAACCCGGCGTCTCGACCCAACTGGGCGTGATAGAGCGCTCGGCGCTTTCTGAACTGGGGAATATGACCCTGTCCTACTTCCTCAACGGCGTCGCTTCCTTCGATGACGTGCCGGATTTGTTGAGGCCGTCCCCTCCGGCGGTCATGGTGGACATGTTGGGCGCGATCCTGAACGTCGTTGTGGCGCCGGTGGCGGCGGTGCGCGACGATTTGCTGATCATCGAGACAGCATTTTACGACCAATCTAAAGTCGTCGATGGGCGGTTTTGGATCTTGCCCGATCCATCGTTGCACGATTTAGAATCTTGACGTGGGGGATGATGTGGCTGAAAATGTGCTGGCTGTGCCGATCAGCGAGATAATTGTCAGCGATAACGCTGACGACATATTAGTCGCTTATGGTCTGGGGTCTTGTGTGGCCGTCTGTGTGTACGACCCAATTGCCCGCGTAGGCGGTATGTTGCACGCTCTTCTGCCTCAAGCGTCAAACCCGATAACCAGGGGCAAGAGCAAGAGGGGCGCGTCCACACGGAAGGCCAAGTTCGTCGACCAAGGCGTGCCGATGTTGATCGAAGAAATTTCGGCGCTCGGCGGGAGGCGCAGCCGGTTGATCGTGCGCCTGTGCGGCGGGGCGCAGGTGCTTTCCGCGCCGGGCTTTGATGGCGACCGCTTGAAAATCGGCGAACGAAATGTGTTGGCGGCTGAGAGCGCCCTGAGCGGGTTGGGGCTGAAGGTGGACGCCCAAGATACGGGGGGCCAGATTGGGCGGACGGTGAAACTGCATATTGCAAACGGTCAGTTGATCGTCAGAAGCTTGGGGCGGGGTGAACGAGTACTGGGCGATGTATGAGTCGCCGTGAAATGATATGGTGAGTAAAATGAGACGATTTACATCACACTCAGGAGGGTTGGCATGGCCAAAATTCTAGTCGTGGATGATAGCTTGTTTATGCGAAATCATCTATCAAAATTATTAAATAAAAACGATTACGAGATCGTGATGGCGGAAAACGGTGAACAAGCTGTGAAAGTGTACCGCCGGGCCAAACCCGACGCTGTGTTGATGGATATTACGATGCCGCGGATGGATGGTTTGCAGGCGCTGACCGAGATCCGCGAACTTGACCCGCAAGCGAAAGTGATCATGCTGACCGCCCTGGACCAGGAATTGGCCGCGACGCGAGCGATTCACATTGGGGCCAAGGATTTCCTGGTCAAACCTGTGCCGCCCAATCGACTGCTCAAGTCGCTCAAACGAGTTTTGGAGAAGTGACGTGATGGAACGCCCCATTCGTGTGCTGGTGGTTGACGATTCCGCCTTTACACGTCACGTGTTGGAGAAAGGATTAGAGGCGGACGCCGATATTCACGTGGTGGGCAGGGCCCGTGACGGGGTCGAGGCCTTAGATCAGATCGCGGCGCTCGAACCCGACGTGATTACGCTCGATGTAGAGATGCCCCGCATGGACGGCCTGACCGCGTTGCGCCGGATTATGAAAGAGCGCCCGACGCCGGTCGTGATGCTCAGCGCGCTCACCCACAGAGGCGCGCGCGAGACGATCCAGGCGCTGATGCGCGGGGCGGTCGATTTTGTGCCCAAACCCTCGACGACGTTGGACATCGAGCGCGTGATGGAGGAATTGATCGCCAAGATCAAGATCGCCGCGCTCACGCCCATCACGCCTGATTACAAAAAGCCTGCGCCGCCGGAGCCACAACCGACGACGCGAATAGCCCCGCGCGCCTTTCGCCGGGGCGATCCGGTGATCGTCATCGCGGCTTCCACCGGGGGGCCTCGGGCGTTGCAAGAAGTGCTCTCCACCTTGCCGGCCGACCTTCCCGCCGCTGTCATCCTGGTGCAACACATGCCGCCCAACTTTACTCAGGCGCTGGCAGAGCGTTTGAATCAGAAATCGCCCCTCACTGTCTACGAGGCGGCCAATGGCGACCGGTTGGCGCGCGGGCTGGCCCTGTTAGCCCCGGGAGATTTTCACCTGACATTCTCCACGCCCAAACAGTTGCGCCTTAACCAGAACCCGCGCCGTAATGGCGTTCGCCCCTCGGCCGACGTGACGATGGAATCGGCGGCTGTCAACCATGGCAAGGTCACGATTGGCGCGGTGTTGACCGGGATGGGCGCCGATGGGACGGACGGCGCCCGTTACATCAAAGCGGGCGGGGGACGGGTGATCGCGGAGCACGAATCGACCAGCGTGGTCTACGGTATGCCGCGCAGCGTCATTGAGGCCGGCCTGGCCGATCGCATCGTCCCGCTGTCGGAGGTGTCCGCGACGCTCTTGGAGCTGATATGACATGGAGACGATGGAAGCGCGGCTATACACCTTCATCAAGCGCAAGGTGTTGAATTTGACGGGCGTCGACCTGAATTGTTACAAAGCGCCGCAGGTGCAGCGGCGCTTGCGGACCTACCTGGTGCGCTCCGGCTATCCCGATTGGCACAAATTCTTTCGGGCAGTGCAAGACGACCCGCTTGAGGTGGGTAAACTCAAGGATTACCTGACGATCAACGTCTCATCCTTCTTTCGGGATAAAGAGAAGTTCGATTATCTACGAGACCCTATCCTGTTGGAATTGAAGCGGAAGCGCCCCCGGTTGCGTGTGTGGAGTGTGGGGTGTTCCAACGGACACGAACCGTATTCCCTGGCTATCCTGCTGGCGGAGGTGAGCGGCTTCTACCGACAACATCACATCCTGGCCACCGACATCGATCACTCTGCCCTCAGACGAACGGAACGCGGCGGGCCTTATTCGGCCGAGGAAGTGGAAAAAGTCCCGCCCGATCTGGTCGAACGTTATTTCACCACCAAAGAGGATGGGTATTACGTCATAGAGGGCTTGCAGCGCAAATTAACCGTCAAATATCACAACGTGTTGGTCGATCCGTTTGAACGAGATTTCGATCTCATCGTCTGCCGCAACGTGGTGATCTACTTCACCGCCGAGGTGAAGAATCGCCTGTATCGCTTGTTCCATCAGGCGTTGCGTCCCGGCGGCGTGCTCTTCGTCGGCGGCACCGAGGTCGTCTCCAAGGCGAGCAATATTGGTTTCGAGATGGCGGGCATCTCATTCTATCGCCGCAAAGCCTGACGCTAGGCTTTCTCCTCCTTGTCCATCATCTCCTCGATGGCGATGGGGATGGAGACGTAGAACGTGGTTCCCTTGCGCCGTGCGCTCTCAACCCGAATTTCCCCCCCGACCCCTTCCACGTATTCCTTTGTCCAGAAGAGACCAAAGCCCATCCCGGCGCCCTCCTTGGTGGACCAGCGCAATTCAAATATCTTACTCATATCCTCCGGCCTGACCCCTATGCCGGTATCTGATATTTTCACATCAATGCTCGCTTTTTGACCGAGGTAACTCTCAATCTGGAGTTCCCCGCCCCCCTCTTTTTCTCGGATGGCCTCCAGCGCGTTCTTGATCAGCACACGGAAGACCTCGGTGAGCATATCGGGCGCAACCTTCACCGCTGGAAGATCCTCTTTCAGGACGGCGTGGACCACGATCCCCTCGGTGAGTTTGAGTTGCTCTCTATCCTGCACCAGGCGTCCAATAGCGCGGCGGACACAGCGGTTGACGTCGGTCGGGGTCTCCAGGTTGGCGCGCCAGGGCTCGTGTAGGTGATCGAGTATCTCGGTGGCTTCGTCCAACCGATGGAGGATCTTGTCGCTCACTGCCAGAATCGCCCCCCGCTGTTCCGGTGGAAGCGAGCGAATCAAGTTGAGGTGCACCTGGAAGGCCGCGATATGGTTGCGCAGCGCGTGGACGGAGGCCGCCGCGCTGAAGGCCATCTTGCCGAAAATCTGCGCGACCTGCCGTCGTTCTTCGACCTGGTGATACAGCCGAGCGTTGCGAATACCGGCCGCCGCCTGCTGGCTGAAGGCCTTCAACAATTCGATCTCCCCCCGGCTGAATTTGCGGGACCGGGTGGCGGCGAACAGGTTGCCCACGATCTCCCGCGTGTGCTGGGCGCCGGCGTAGGTTTCCAGGAAAAAAGGCACGGCGATCACCTGTTGAATGCCCAGCGCTTGTTGAATGCCCTCGACGACCGGTTTGGAGGCTGGCGGCGCGATGGGTGTGAAGAGATCGTAAAGGTCGTTGCTGATGACGATGCCGCCGGCCTTGAAGGCCCGCACGCTGAGGTTATTCCTGTATTTGCTCTTGTAGACGAATACCCGCGCCACAGCGGGGTCGGTGATGCTGATCGGTTCGGAGGTGTATTTCGATATTTCTTTTTCCCATAGATAGACCGCATCCTCGCCCGCCAGATGGGGGGCCAGGTGGAAGGCCCGCACCGGCAGCGAATCGTCGGGCTCGTAGGTCGCCACCATTGCGCCCACGTATCCCAGATCGGCGACCACCCCCTCGGCGATGCGTTGCAGCACCTGCTCCTCGTCTCGGAGCTGGTATTGCATCTCGAAAACGATTTCCTGGGCGACCTGGATGTGAAGGCGGCGACGCTCGCTCTCTATCGTGACGGCCGCTTGACGCCCGAAGGCGGAAAGTGTGAGTTCGTCCTGTTGGGTGATTTTGCTCTGCTTGGCGGCGAACAGATTGCCCACGATCTCCCGCTCGATTTGACCCTCAACGATTGTCTCGATGAAGAAAGGCACCGCGATCACCTGCTCAATGTTCATCGCCTGTTGAATGCCCTGGACGATGGGGCGGGAGGCCGGCGGCGCGATGGGGACGAAAAGGTCGTAGAGGTCGTCGCTGATGACGGCTCCGCCCGCCTGGAAGGCCCGCACGCTGAGGTTATCCTTACATGTTTCGTCGTAGACGTAGACGCGGGCGATTTGCGGGTCGGTGATACGGATAGGGCGCGCGGCGTATTTGGTGATTTCTTGCTCCCACCGGCGGATTTGCTCATTGGTCGCCAACGCCGGATTGACGTAGAACGCGCGCACAGGCAGCGCGTCTCCCTGTTCATAGGTGGCGACCATCGCCCCGGCGTAGCCCAGCGCCGTGACTACGTCGTAGACGATCTGTTGCAGCGCGCCGTTAAGTCCACCTCTCACGGGTTCCTTTGAAGTTGGCGCGATGACTGTCTCGGTCCTCTCGCCCAGTTTGCGCTGCACCAGGCGGCGGGCGATCGATCTGATGATCCATGAGATCGGGGGGAGGTTCGCGATCCACTCGACGAAGCGGGACTCGATTAGCGCGCCGATCCTATGTCGTCGCGAGGTCGTGCTTTGTTTTTCGGGAGGGGATTCTTTCGACATATTCAATTAGCCTCGGTTCATCTATATCAGAGATCACTGTACACACGTCCGACAAAAGCGCTCATCCATCCGCCCCCTGGGATCGGCGCGGGCGGGCGAGCTCTATCACCCCGTCCTCGGCGATGGGGTAGACCCGATGGCATCCCTGGCAGTGGAGGGCGGCGGCGCAGGCTTCGACTGCGGCCGCCCCCGTCTCGCCATCCAGAGCCGGGCGGAGCCGACTCTCACAAAATGGGCAGCGCATGATGTCTGGTAAAGGCCGGATCGAGCCGCCGCGCGGTGCGCCGCTTTTGATGCCCCAGGCCAGATCGTAATCCACCTGCCAGACCTGGATTTTGACGTCTTCGAGGGGATGCGCCTGTTGCAACATCGACCCGAAATCGTCGCGCGGAAAGGCGCGCCTGGGTAAAAACCGGGCGTCATCCCCGATGCGATTGGTTACCAGGAGCACGCCGCCCGGCCGCAGGACGCGCACCAATTCCGTGATCACCCGCCGGGGGTCGGGCATAAATTCCAGCGCCTCCAGGCAGGTCACGGCGTCGAACGTGTCGTCCTCGAAAGGCAATGTTTGGGCGTCCTGCCAGATATACGTCAAGCGATCGGCGAACTGGGCCGTTCTTTGCACCGCTTCGTGCAGCATACGGCGCGAGAGATCGAGCCCAATCACGCGCCCCTCGAAGGCCGGTTGACGCAGCACCGCCCGCGGGAGCCGCCCCGTGCCGGTGGCGACGTCCAGCACCAATGGCGCGGGGATCATCTCCAACGCCCGGGCCAGGGGCAAGCCGAGGAACCATTGCTCGTCGCCGACGTTGAAACCCTTGATCCGTTCATACACGTGGGCCGAACAATCGTAGAGCAAGGTGACGGCGCGGGCGCCCAGGTAGGTTCCTTCGGCGATGACAAATTGCCAGTAGGCGATCAGAACCAGAACGACGAGCCCCAAGCCGGCAAGGGCGAGTTTGATCCAGGACATTGTCACAGCGCCAGGGCGGCGATCAACATACTCGCCATCAGCCAGGGCTGTGTATGGCGAATGTACCAGTCGATCCCGCTTTCCCGGTCTCGCATCCAGGGCGACAGCGCGAGCGGGGGGATTGAAAGCAGGGCTAACCCGGCCGCCGCCATTGGCCGTTGCAGGATGACCAGCAGCGTCAGGACCAGGCATTGACTCGCGACGATCAGCCCCCGTCCCCAGGCGGAGCGGGCGCGTCGACTCGCGCTCCACGTCACGGTGAAGGCGAGCGCCAGGCCGATGGAACTGAGGGCCAAAGGATCCGCCGTTGGGCCGAAAGCCCGATGCCCCGTCAACCACGGCAGCAGCAGGCCGATGAGCGCGTCCCACTCCGGTTCGACGTTTCCACGGGCGTGATTCAGCGTCAGGCCGATCTGCATCACAGCCAGGGCGGCGGCGCTGGCGAGCAGGGCGATCGGCCCGAGGATCGCGCTCAACAGGAAAATGAGTGGGAGGGCGGCCCATATCGACAGCAGCGCCGGTCCACAGGCGGGCCAGAATACGTCTCTCGCCCAGGCGCGCACGTGGCCCAACCAACGGGATACGCCGTCCCCGGGCGCGCCGGGGCGGGTGTAGGGCAACGATAGCGCGGGTGAGCCGGAGCGCCAATGTCGCCACCGACGGAACGGGCGGGCCCAGTTGGTGTCGCCCAGGGCGGCCCAGACGGTGCCCCATCCAACGTCTACCAGCAGGATGAGCAGGGCGAGTTGAATCAGGTCTGGCCTCTGCCAGGGCCACGTATGCGAGGTTATCGCGCCGCACAACGTCGCCCAGGCCGGGCCGAGCCAGGCGATTAAATCGGGTGACCGAACGTGCAGGCTGATCAGACCGCCGCCGGTTGGTCGCGCGGGTGTGCTATGGGGCCCATCGGTTTGGACGCTGTCTATCTGCTCCATAACTTGAAATTATACCATAGAATGCGTGATAATGCCTAGCGTTGTTTGCGCGCAACGCTCCCACGAAAAGCGTCGGACGTTGACGAATCCGCGTGTGATCAGGTCCATCCGTTTGTCGTCGTCGACGACCGCGCGCGCCATCGCAGCGGAGATGTCCGCGACGCTTTGTGGATCGACCATGAGGGCGGCTTCCCCGGCGACTTCGGGCAAGCTGGAGGTGGCGCTGGTGATGACGGGACAGCCGCAGGCCTGGGCCTCCAGCACGGGGAACCCAAATCCCTCGTGTAGGGAGGGGAAGACGAAGGCTAATGCGCCGCTCAGCAGGGCGGCCTTATCCTCGGCGGCGACGTAGCCGGGGAAGCGCACCTTTTCCGTTAGCCCAAGATGGTCTACTTGCGCGAAGAGACCGTCGTAAAGCCAGCCCTTCTTGCCCGCCAACACCAGCGTGGCGTCCGCCCGAATCGCGCGCGGCAGGTCGGCGAAAGCGGCGACGACGCGGGCCAGGTTTTTGCGAGGCTGGACAGTGCCCAGGTAGAGGTAATAATCGCCCGTGACGCCGTAGCGCGCTTTGGCCTCCGCTATGCGCGCGGGGTCGCGGACGGGCGCGAGGCTCTCGTCCCGGCCAGGGTAGGCGACGGTGATTTTCTGCGGATCCACCCGGTAATGGTCGACCAGGTCGGCTTTGGCGGCGGCGGAATCGGTCAGGACGTGAGTGGCAGCGCGGGCGTTCCACCGGGTGGAGATCTCCAGGTAGAAGCGCTGGAGATGGGGGTGCGCTTCGGGGAAGTAGCGGTAACCCAGGTCGTGGACGGTCACCACGCTGGCGGGGGGATGGATGATGGGCAGGACGTGGGAGGGGACGAAGAGCGCGTCCGGTGGGCGGCGGGCCATCTCCCAGGAGAGCCGGAGGTGCGTCCACGTGCGAGGGAAAGGAATCGGGCGCTGTTCGGCGCCGGGGAAGGCGCCCGGCGGCGGCGCGGCGCGAAAGTAGAGGCGGAAGCGGTGCTCACTCTCCAGCGCCAGCAGCGCCCGGATCAATTCGCGGGAATAAATTTCGGCGCCGGTGGGGTGGGGGACGAAAGCGCGGCTGGCGTCAACGCCGATGAGCATGGGCTATGTCCGATTGTCTGGCGCGAAAGTCGCGTCGTTGACCGATTGATCTTGGAAGCGGACCCTGTTGACATCGCGGTATAGGCTTCGCAGGCGGTGGTAGAGGCTTTGATACGTCTGGTAAAGGGTGTCATAGGTATCGGCGTATTCCTCTCGCGGCTCGAAAGTCTGCGCGACCGGTACGATGTCCTTGAGCGCCTCAAAATCAGGGTAGACGCCCAGGCCGACGGCGGCCGTCAATGCGGCGCCTCGGGCGCCGGCCTCACGCGGGTTGACCGTCGTCTCCACCCGGCGGCCGCTCACGTCGGCGATGATTTGCATCCAGGGCGCGCCCTGTGCGCCGCCGCCGATGACGTTTAGTGTGGGGAGGGAGAATCCGAAGTCGTTCTCGACGATGTCGGTGATCCAGCGCAGGTTATAAGCGACTCCCTCGTACACGGCTCGCAGCAGGTGTTCGCGGCTGTGGTCGGCGCTCATATTGAAGAACGTGGCGCGCACCCAGGTATCGGCGATGGGCGCGCGCTCGCCGTAGATCCAGGGCGTGCAAACGAGGTAATCGGCGCCCGGTGGGATGGTCTCGACGTCCTGGTCCATCAGCGCGTAGACGTTGGGGATGCTGGGGTCGGCTTGCTCGTGGCGGTAGAACTCGTCGGCGATCCACTTGAGGCACGCGCCGGCCGTTTCCATCTCGGCGAAGAGCAGCGCCTTGTCGGGATCGGCCGATTGGATGGCGGCGACGCCGCGGCGCCCGGTGGGCGTCTTCTCCGTCACGACGCCGACCCAACCGGAGGTGCCGAGGTAGATGTGTCCATCTCCCTCGCGGACCGCGCCGGAACCGACGGCGGCGGCCTGGGCGTCGCCGCACCCGCCGAAGATCGGTGTGCCTTCCAGCAGGCCGCACGCGCGGGCCGCCTCGGTCGTCAATCCACCCACCCGGTCGATGGAACGGACGAGGGTCGGGAACTTGTCCATATCCAGGCCAACGTAGCGGAAGATGGGCCAGAGCCAGTCCTTCTTCTTGAGGTCCAGCCCGAAGGCGGAAGCGCACGACCACTCAAAGACCATCTCGCCGGTGGCCCGGTAGATCAAGTAGCCATTCACGTCCAGGAAACAGGCCATCTTGGCGTAGACGTCGGGCTCGTTTTCCTTGAGCCATAGGAGCTTCGGCAGGCCGTCTTTGCCGGAGATTTCTGCGCCAGCCAGCGCGGCGAATACCCGCCGGCCAAGGAATTTGCGCATCACCCGTTCCGCCTGTTTGGGAGCGCGCCCGTCGAGCCAGATGATGGCCCGGCGCAGGGGCGCGCCGTCGGCGCCCATTGGCGCGATACCCAGGAGCTGTGCGCCGAAGACCATCGCCAGCACGTTTCCAGGGGCGGCGTTCGACGTGTCCATCACCTGGCGGGTGGTTGTGACGACGGCGTCCCACCATGCCGCCGGGTCTTGTTCCGCCCAATTGGGGTGGGGGTAGTGGATGGGGTAGGACTGGGCGGCGACGGCGCAGACGTTGCCCGCTAAATCAACCAGCGCCGCTTTGTCGCCGCTGGTGCCAACATCGTGAGCAAGGATGTAATGGGGGGCGGAGGGCATAGGAAACGTCAGGGGGCTTCGATGTACAGTTTAATCTCCACCGTCGTGCTGATCGACGTCACCGACGCTGTGCCCATAATCGGCGTAAATCGGTCGATCTGGTGTATCTCGAATGTGACGCCGCCCGCCGTCGGCCCGCCCTTGAACTCGTCGTTCCAGGTGTAGACGTAGTTGCAATCCCCGCCGTGGGCGCCGATGTAAATCGTCGCGATCCAACCTTTCTCGGTGGAAATTTTCTTGCTCAAGTGCCAGGCCTCAATTTCGAGCGGGCCTCCCGGACATGTCGCTGTGGGCGTGATGGTGGGCGTGATCGTAGACGTGATGGTGGACGTGATGGTGGGCGTCGCGCTCGTCTCTGTCGACGTGAGGGTTGATACGAGGGTTGACGTGATGACGGTCGCCGGTTCCTCCGCTGATGCATGTGGCGTGGCGGGGGATTGGGTTGGGGCGGCGGCCGGTAGGGACGAGCTGACGTCTCCGGCCGATGGATCCAGGGATTTGGCGTCGGCCATAGATAATTCTGTAAAGGGCACGCCATTTTCTGACGCCAGCCACACATTGACCTGGTTCTCTACGCCGTACACGTCGGTGAATTTGATGGCGATGGCGTGGGGCAGCGAGCCGACCGGTTTCGTGGGGATGTTGGCTTGAATCCACGGGCGCTCGGTATAGCGGGCCAGGGGACGGTGAGGGCCGATCACGGTGATGGTGTTTTGTTCAGAAGATGTTCCTTCAACGGCGAATATGGCGATCCAATTCCCGTCTTCGTGAAGGTCGTATCGTGCAGCGACCGCCTTGGCGTAATGGGAGAGCACATCGGCGGCATAATTGCGCGTGACGCGGAGGTGGATCTTGTCCCAACCGCCATTGTAGGCCGCCAGGGAATAATAAAGATCGCCGTGACCGTCGCGGATGGTGTGGGCCAACGCGCGCGCGCCCCAGGCGACGTTGGTCCATGGCTGCTCCAGTTCGTTAGGGCTTGGACGCCACTTGAAAGGCATAATGCCCATCAGGCCGACAGCGCCGACCGGCCCGCGTTCCCACGCCCGCCCCAGGGATTCCTTCCAGATGATGGAAGCGATAAGGTCCGGGTCCAGGTTGCGCTCCTGGGCCGCCGGCAGGATGATGTGATCCCACCGACTGACAGCGGTCCACCAATAAGGAGAGAGCCCGGCGAACTGTGGCGGTTCGTTGAGTTGGGCCAGCGCTTCACCTGGGTATATAGAAATTATTATCGCCGCCAGGCAAATGACGGCGATAAAGGGGTGGCGAAATCGCATATAAATTTTCCTGACCTGCACATAGCCAGCGCCGGTCATCGGCGCGCTTATGTTTACGAGAAGACTATACTGGAAAGCGGCTGTTTTGTCAAGCAATGCGGATTTTTAGTCGTTGCCTGTCGAGCGATCCTGTCGCCTCGCCGGACAACCGTGAGATCGTGAGACCCGCTCTTGACAAAATAGAATCGTCGTTATATAATTTGACCGACCGGTCAGTCTAGACTGACCGGTCGGTCAAGACGTTGGGTGGGCATGATATTGGCAGTGAAAAAGGAGGTCGAAAATGTCCGCGCTTGGCATCTGGTTTGTGATTTGGACGCTCATCGGCGTGGTTGCGGGCGCCCTGGCGAGCATCGTCCGTTCGGAGTCGCCGCCCTATGGCCTGGCGGCCGACATCGCCGTCGCTGTGTTGGCGACGGTCGTGACTGGCGTGATCGATTATTACGTCTTGCGAGCGGTTGAAATCGGCGGGACGGTCGCTGTTGTCATAACGGTGCTGGAACCGCTCTTTGGCGCAGTGATCTTTCTGTGGCTGCTGCGCGTCATCAAGCGGAGACGGGGGAGATAGCCCGTGATGTCATCGTCTGGTTCACAAGCAAAAGCAGAGACCCACGAGCGAATCCTTCAAGCCGCCCTGGCCTGCTTCAGGCGCAAGGGATACAACCACACCACAATGGACGACATCGTCGCTGAGAGCGGCCTGAGCAAGGGGACGCTTTATTGGCATTTCGAGAGCAAAGATGATCTGTTAACGGCGGTGTTTACGTCCACTTTCGAGGCATTTGGAGAAGATGCCATTTCTGACATTATATGCTACGAGACGGCCGCCGAGAAGCTGCGCGCGATGGCGCATGGGGCGGCCGATTTCAGCGAATCGCTGATTGGCTATTTTAGCCTGTTCATCGAATTCTGGATCTCGAGCGAGCGCCGCGAGGAGACCAGTCACATCTGGTACGATTTGTTGGAACAGTATCAGCGCGTGCTGGCAGCGATCATTGAGGAGGGGATCCAGAACGGTGAGTTCCGGCCGGTCGATGCGGAATCCCTGGCGTGGGCGTTCCTGGCCACTTACGATGGGTTGGCAGCCTACGCTGAATTTGTGCCGGATTTGGATTTACAATGCATCAGCCAGACCTTCGTCGATACCATCCTGGATGGCTTGAAAAAGGGGCCTTGATATGTCGCTGCGTCGCCTGGGAGCCATGATTCGTAAAGAGATTCATCACATCATGCGGGATCGGATGACGTTGAGCCTGGTGATACTGACGCCGGCCATCACTCTGTTCATCATGGCCTACGCGCTGACGACCGACGTAAAAAATGTACCCATCGCCGTGCTCGACCACGACCGCAGCGCGACCTCGCGGGCCTTCGTCCGGCGGATTGCCGAGGGGGATGACCTGTCCCTCCACGCCCGCGTCGATTCGTTGGCCGAGCTTGAGGGTCTGCTGGTGCGCGGCGCGATCAAGGCCGCCGTCATCATCGACCCGACGTTTGGCGATGACGTGCGGACGATGCGGGGCCTTCCATTGCAGATCCTCATCGACGGCGCCGAACCGCAGAGCGGCGCCTTCGCCATCGATCACATTTGGGGGCGGGCCGAGGCTTTCGTCGTGGAGACGCTGAACGAGCGGATCCGGTCAATTGGCGCCGGCGTTTCCCTGGCCTCGCTGCAGCCGATCGACCTGCGGGTGCGCACGCTTTACAACCCGGGGCTGAAATCGCGCAACGATCTGATCCCCGGGTTGATCTCCATGGTGTTGGGATTTCCGGCGCTGTCGGTCGCCCTGACCCTGGCCCACGAGCGGGAGCACGGGACGCTGGAGCAGGTGATGGTCACGCCGGTCAAGCGGCTCGAACTCCTGCTGGGCAAGATGATCCCCTACGCCGTCGTTGGGTTGTTCAACGTCATCGCGATCCCAATCCTTTCGATGATCGCCTTCCACATCCCTTTCAACGGCAGTTTCCCGTTGTTTTTCTTCCTCTCTGCGATTTTCCTGTTCGCGATGCTGGGCATGGGGATGGTGATCGGGGTGTTTATTCGTACACAGCCGGCCGCCCTGGCCCTCTCTTTCCTGCTGATCTTTTTCCCCGGTTTCTTCTTGACCGGCATATTTTTCCCCCTGGCGTCCATGCCGGCCGAGGTACAGATGGAGGCGATGATGTTGCCGGGGACCCATTATGCCACGATCACGCGGGGTATCTTCCTCCCCGGCGTGGGCCTGGACGTGCTCTGGCCCTCGACCGCGGCCCTCTTGGGTCTGGGGATCGCGTTCACCACGGTCGGCGTGGTGTTTTTCAGGAAGAAATTGTGATGGGAAGTTGCAAGTTGTAAGTTGCAAGTGTGCAAGTGTGCAAGTGTGCAAGTTTGCAAGCAGGCAAGTTGCAAGTATGTAAGTGAGGAGGATGGTTATGGCGCGGGTCAGGAGTTTTGAGGATTGGCAGGGGACGGTTCATCGGGCGATCCAGGATGATCCGCTGTGGGAATTCCAGGTCTATCGGAAAGCGTTATTTCTCCACGATCTCGCCTGGGAGGATTGCGAGCATTTGCTAAAGGACAAGCGGGGCCGGGAGGTGGCGGCTCAACACATCCGCAGCGTCGGCGCCATCAGCGCCAATATTGAAGAGGGATATGGACGAGGGTACGGCAAGGACTACGCCTACCGCCTTCGCATTGCCCAGGGTGAGGCCCGGGAGTCGCGTGGCTGGTATTGGCGGGGGCGTCAACTCCTGTCCTCGGACGTATTAGATCACCGAATGAATTTGTTGAGCGAGATCATCGCTATGCTGGCGCCCAATATCCAAAAACAGCGTCAATATAAAAGCAAGTAAGTGAGCAAGTTTGCAAGTTACAAGTTGCAGGTTGCAAGTCTGCAAGTTACTTGCTCACTTGCAGACTTGCTCACTTGCATACTTGCTCACTTGCATACTTGTAACTTCCCAAGGAAGCCCTATGTTCTTCATCCGAATCTGGTCGATTGTCGTCAAGGAATTCATACAGCTCATCAGGGATTGGTGGATGCCGGCCTTTATGCTGTTCGGCGGGATGTTGGAATTGTTGCTGGTGGGGTGGGCCACGTCGCGACCGATGGTCAACCTGCCGTTGATGGTGCTGGACCAGGATCGCAGCGCTGCCAGCCGAAAGGTGGTCGTCGCCCTGGAGAATACGGGCACGTTCGCGCTAGAATCCCACGCCGGGGATATGGCGGCGATTCAGCAGGCCCTCGATCGAGGAGAGATCAACGCCGCCGTGGTGATCCCGCCCGGTTTCGGGGCCGAACTCGAATCCCCGGTGGGCGAGCCGACGCTGGCGATCCTGCTCAACGGCGCCGAGAGCATCCCGGCCCGGGAATCGCTGCGGGCGGTGGAGGGCGCGATCCGGGAGATGGGGCAGGAAATCGCCCTGCGACGCCTGGGGGTATCGCCGGGCTATCTCTCCAATTTTAGCGCCAGCCTGCGCGTCTGGTTCAACGAAACCCTCAGTGAGGCCCTATACACGACGCCGGCTGAGTTGGGATTGATGCTGGAGTTTACGGTGCTGCTCTTCGCCGCGCTCTCTTTCTCCCGCGAGCGGGAACTGGGCACCCTGGAACAACTCCTGGTGATGCCGCTCTCGTCGCTGGAGATCATCGTCGGTAAGGCCATTCCCGTCGTGCTCATCGGCTTCTTCGACTTCCTGCTGCTGCTCGGGATGACGCACGTGGCCTTTGGCGTGCCGGTCAAGGGCTCGCTGATGCTTTTGCTCGTGCTGGCCTTCGGTTACGTGTTGGTGGAACTGGGCAAGGGGATGGTCGTCTCGGTGCGGGCGCGCACACAGCACCAGGCTTTCCTGGTGGTGATGATGGTGGGGATGGTGGACTTCATGTTCACCGGTTACGCCGCGCCGGTCGAATCGATGCCGCGGGTGATGCAGTTACTGGCCAACTTGATCCCGGCTTATCACTGGCTCACCATCCTGCGGGGGATCCTGCTCAAAGGGGCCGGATTGGACGTGTTGTGGCCCCACGTCTTGGCGCTGGCGGGGCTGGGAGCGGTCATCGGGACCTTCTCGCTATATTACGTGCGGCGGGCGTTGGATTGAGTGTGGTATCTTGTGTTTTAGAGAGGTAGATGCGATGGCTGATTTTCATCACAATATCTTTTGCTATTACAGGGGCGCTAAATCGGCGAGCTTAGATTATGATTTACAATTGGAGGACAACACTACCAAAGCGCTCATCAACACGCTGGAACATTGCAGTGCCAAAGTTGTAGTCAAGTTCCTGAGATGGCTCGATATCGCGGCAACTGGGGAAGCCAGGTTCGCGTTACAGAAGAAGACCATAGGAGAGATGAGGATACGCCCGAAATCGCAACGATTGTTGCTTGGCCTTGTCTCAGATAGAGGGGAGGACTGTGTCTGTGATGATTTCGAGGGGCCGGCCGAGGGGGATAGCTGCCCTGACGCCTGGATCTACGGCAAGGATTACGTCGTCTTGATTGAAAGCAAGGTGGGAGATTCTCCTCTTGATCGAAACCAGATGCAATGCCACTTTCAGAAGTTGCAGATTGACGCGCACCAGCAATCAAGCTGTAAGGTGCGAACTTGGGCGGAGGTACACCGGTTCTTTATTGGTATGTTGCCTGGACTGAGTGGTCAGGATAAGTGGCTGGTTGGGCAGTTTACACAATACTTGGAGTGGAATAATATGGCTGAATTTACCGGTTTTGATGAGGGAGTATTTGACTTTTTCTTTACACGTGATGATGAGGATATAGCCATCAAGGAATGGATACGTAGTACTATGAAAGCGTTTGCCGACAGGATTCTGAACGGACCAGACGGGATGCGGGCTTTCAATGATGCGTTCTATCGAGATTATCACTTGGGTAATATTAAGCCCTCTGATGATCATTGTTGGGTCGCTTTTTTCGGCCCGGCAAACGGGGGGCGAGAGAATCAAAAATTTGGTAACTGGGCTCACCAGACAGTTGCATTATACGACCACGGAATTGAGGTCTTTGCCAACGTGGAATTGAAACCCGCAATTGAAAAGCTGCGGAAGAAAGTGCGCCACGATAGGCGAAAGTTCGTCGAGCTTGTCACGGCGCTGCCCGGCCCCTTCATGGTTCGAATGGCTGAACGTGTTCAGAAGCAGGTTACCATTTATGATGACTATGAAATAGCAACTTTGAATGCAGGGATCCACCAGAAAGGACTTTATGGACTTAAGAGGTCCCAAGCGGATGGATTTGATTACATTATGACACTCTTAGAACAAATAAACTTGCCTTATCTGTCTGTAAGAAAGTACTTCGACAAGCAAAGAGCTTTGGATCTATCTAAGGGGAATGGTGACGCACTGGTGCATGAGGCAGTGAGCATTATGAAGGCGTTTCATCCGCTGGTGGAGTTTATTAACACGTAGGAGGGCCAGACAAAGTGTAAGAGTTTTATCGAAGGAGGAAATGGCTGACCTGTTTAGCTTATCCGGTAGAACTGATGGAAACGATATGAGGTTGGATGGTCTTCAGATGCTCGGATTCTTTCTGCCGAACGTGATACAGGTCCCAACGCATTTGCAGATTCATCCAGAAGTCTGCCGAAACGCCAAAGAACTTTGCCAAGCGCAGAGCGGTGCTCGGGGTCATTCCTCTGCGTCCGTTGATCACTTCGTTGACTCTTTGATACGGCACGTGGATAGCCCGCGCCAAGTCCCGTTGAGTCAGAGCCATCGGCTTAAGAAATTCCTCCAGCAACATCTCACCAGGATGAGTCGGCGGTCGATTTGTTGGTATTCTAACCATAATTTTCTCTTTCCGTTTGAGGGTTTCCTCAGTGATAGTCTACTATCTCTACTTCGTCTGGTCCTGCGTTGGTCCACACGAAACAGATCCGGTATTGATTATTGATACGAATGCTGTGCTGTCCCGCGCGATTTCCGGTAAGAGCTTCCAGTCGATTACCCGGAGGCGCCCGTAGATCCTCAAGCGAGACAGCAGAATCGAGTAGATCAAGCTTACGGGCTGCGATTTTCCATAGAGAGCGAGGGCAGGTTCTACGACCAGCCTTGGTGTTCTCACCGTTGAAGATATCTTCAGTCCCTGTATCCTTGAATGATCGTATCACGCTAACATAATAACACGGAATGTATGATAATACAAGATGGGGGGTAACTTCCAAGGAGTAAGTGTCAAGCGGCAAGTGTACAAGTAGGTACCTTAACAATGCCTTAACAATTGTGGATTTGACACCGGCGCCGGCCGTGTTATAATTATGAGTGAGCGCTCACTATATTGAGTGAGCACTCACTATAGTGAGTGAGCGCTCATTAACCATGCTGCGCTATCACTTTTCCTCTTTTGCTCTCGCCGGCTCACATCCGGCGGTTTCGAGATGGGAAAATGAAAAATCTGACAAGGGAGGCGCCTGTGTCAAACGATCCGATCCATCAACAATTGATCGAGGCCCGGCGGAATCAACTGCTCGACGCCGCAGCGACGGTGTTCTCTGAGAAGGGCTTTCATCAGGCGACGACCAAGGAGATCGCCCATGAGGCTGGTGTGTCTGAGGGCACCATCTACAACTACTTCGACAGCAAAGGCGATCTTTTAATTGGCCTTATGACCCGTCTGGCCAAACTGGATGCGCTCGCGGGGGAACTGAACGGGGCGCTGCAACTCGACCCCCGCGACTTCTTCATCGACATACTGCGCCGCCGGCCAGGCAGGATCGAGCAACTGGAGGAGACCGTCTTGGCGGTCTTGCCCGAGGTATTGGTCAGCCCGGATTTGCGAGAGCGCTTTTACCAGCAGTTTGTCCGGCAGGCCACCGCGATGATCGAGCAATACGTGCGAGCGCGCATTGAGATGGGAGATATTCGCCCGGTGGATGCGACGCTGACGGCCCGGGCGTTGCAGGGGATGTTTGTCGGCCTGCTCATTTTCCGCATCCTGGGCGACGAAGCGATTATTTCAAGGTGGGACGACTTGCCCGAAGTGCTGACGAGCATGCTCTTCGACGGCCTGGGCGTGACGGAGGAGGCGTGAGATGTCGATTGTCCGTATGCTAACGATCGCCCGCAAAGAGTTGATCCACATCCTGCGCGACCGGCGGACACTGGCGGTGGTCTTTCTCATCCCGATCATCCAGCTGTTTCTCCTGGGCTACGCCGCCACCACCGACATCGAACAACTGCGCACCGCCGTGCTGGACGCCGACCGCAGCCGCCAGAGCCGGGCGTTGGTGGAGGCCTATCGCAGTTCCAATTATTTCGATCTATCCTACGTCGAAAGCGAGGAGGAGATGAAGCGCCAGGTGGATCGGGGGGACGCGCGCGCCGGGTTGATCATCCCGGCCAATTACGGCGCCGACATCGTCGCCGGGCGCACGGCCGAGGTGCTGTTCGTCATCGACGGGTCAGACCCAAGCGTCGCCAACACCGTCTTCGCCGCCTCGCAACAGGTGGGGCAGCAGCAGAGTATGCGAATCATTGAGCGCCGGACAGGCGTCTCCGCCGAGGATTTGATGGCAGTGGACGTCCGGCCGCGCGTCTGGTACAATCCGGAGATGAAGAGCGCCGACTTTATGATCCCCGGCGTCATCGCGATGATTCTGTTCAGCATCACGATGCTGCTGACCGCCATGGCCATCGTGCGGGAGCGGGAGCAAGGGACGATCGAGCAGTTAATCGTCACACCGATTCGGCCCCTGGAACTGATCGGGGGCAAAGTCGCGCCCTACGTGTTACTGGCCTTCTTCAACGTCCTGGAGGTGCTCGCCATCGGCGTCTTATGGTTCGGGATCCCCATT
Source organism: Anaerolineae bacterium (assembly GCA_034437315.1). GTDB lineage: Bacteria > Chloroflexota > Anaerolineae > B4-G1 > B4-G1 > DSAR01. Next base: position 5,344 of record DAOTUC010000124.1, on the reverse strand, counting down.
CGCGGGAGCCTCTCGCTGCTGTTGCTGCTATCCGCCCTTTTCCTGATGACGTCACTGGGGATCGGCATCTTCTTTTCCAGCGTGGCGAACACCCAGCAAGAGGCCATGTTGTTGGTCTTCCTGACGATGCTGCCGGCGATTTTCCTGGCCGGCTTCTTTTTCCCGATTGAGGCTATGCCCCGACCCTTGCAAATCATCAGCCACGCCGTTCCGCTGCGCTACATGCTCGTCATCGTGCGCGGGATATTGCTCAAGGGAGTGGGGATCGAGATCCTGGCCGAACAGGTCGCGGCCCTGGCCTTCTTTGGGATGATCATCATGATTGTCGCAGCGACCCGCTTCAAGAAACGCTTGGATTGAGAGTGACGAATGAAAAATGACAAATGGGTAATTGAGACACAGGGGCTGACAAAACGCTTCAAGAAGATCACAGCCGTCGACGGCTTGGACCTGGCGATTCGCCGAGGCGAGATTTTCGGCCTGCTGGGACCCGATGGCGCGGGCAAGACGACCACAATCCGCATGCTGTGCGCGATCATGGACCCCAACGAGGGGAGCGCCCAGGTGGCCGGCTTCGACACGGTCAAGGAATCGGAGGCGATCAAGGCCCGCATCGGCTACATGCCGCAGCAGTTCTCGCTCTACGGCGACCTGACGGTGCTGGAGAACCTGATCTTTTTCGCCGACATCTTCCAGGTCTCGCGGCGCGAGCGCGAGGATCGCATCGAACAATTGTTGGGATTCGCCCGCTTGACCCAGTTCAAGGGCCGGCGGGCGGTGCATCTTTCCGGCGGCATGCAGAAAAAGCTGGCGCTGGCCTGCACGCTGATCCACCAGCCAGAGATCATCTTCCTCGACGAGCCGACGACCGGCGTGGATCCGGTCTCACGGCGGGAGTTCTGGGACATCCTGGCCGATCTCCACCTGGATGGCGTGACGCTCTTCGTCAGCACGCCCTACATGGACGAGGCGGAACGGTGCTCGCGGGCGGCGCTGATGTTTGAGGGGGACGTCATCGTGTGCGATGAACCGGCGGCGATCAAGGGGATGGTAGAGGGGGAGTTGTTAGCGCTGCGGCCTGAGCGCTTGCGCGAGGCCGGGCGATTGATCGAGACGCTCCCCGGCGTGCGCGAGGTGCAGACCTACGGCGACCTGCTCCACGTGTTCGTCGATGACGCCGGGCGACGCGCGCCAGAACTCCAGGAGGCGTTGGAGCAGGCCAACATCGTCATCCACGAAATGCGCCAGACGCGCCCCCGGATGGAAGAGGCTTTCATCTCGCTCATCCGTGAACGAGCGGAGGAAAGATAATGGGAGATCGATGATTGTGAGTGAATACGCTGTTCAAGTGGACGACCTGACCAAGACGTTTGGCGATTTTACCGCCGTCGATGGCGTGACGTTCCACATCCAGCGCGGGGAGATCTTCGGCTTCCTGGGGCCCAACGGGGCGGGCAAGACGACGACTATCCGCATGTTGTTGTGCCTGTTGCGCCCGACGGCCGGCCGGGCGACGGTGTTGGGTTACGACATCGCCCGCCAGCCGGAGGAGATACGCCGGCGCATCGGGTACATGTCACAGCGTTTCAGTCTGTACCAGGACCTGACGGTGAGCGAGAACCTGGATTTTTACGGGCGGACCTACGGGGTACGCGGCGAACGCTTGCGCCAACGCAAGCAGTTTGCGGTCCAGATGGCGGGGTTGGAGGGGCGCGAGCGAGAATTGACGCGCAACCTCGCTGGCGGCTGGAAACAGCGCCTGGCCCTGGGCGCGGCGATCCTCCACGAGCCGGACATGCTTTTTCTGGACGAGCCGACAGCCGGGGTGGACCCTATCTCCCGGCGAACCTTCTGGGACTTGCTCTATCGCTTGGCCGACGAAGGGACGACGATTTTCGTCACCACCCACTATATGGATGAGGCGGAGCATTGTCAGGCGCTGGCTTTCATCCACCAGGGGCGCATCATCGCCCACGGTTCGCCGGAGGAGATCAAAGTCAATAAAATGAGCGGTCAGGTCCTGGAGATCGACTGCGACCGGCCCGACGTGGCGATGACTGTGTTGCAGCAGTTGGACGTGTTCGAGGAGGTCGCATTGTACGGGGCGTTGATCCACGTTGTAGCCCAGGATGTGGATCAATACGAATCGCGCATTGAGCGGGCGTTGTCCAACGCGGACGTGCGCCTGCAAGCGATGGACGTGATCGCCCCATCGCTGGAGGACGTATTTATCTCCAGCGTTCGAGAGCACGACAATAGAGGAGTGAAGGAATGAAGCGAAAACAAATCATAGCGCTTAGCATCGTCGTCTTGATTGTCGCCGGGGCGGTCGTCGCCGGGTTCTATTTTTCGGCCAACCCAGAGATGTGGCAGGACGTGTTGACCGAATTGGACCTATTGGAAACCGCATCGGATGGGCTGACCGCCTCCGGTTTCATCGAGGCCGAGTCGGTGGCGGTCGCGCCGGAGTTGGGCGGGCGTGTGCTGGAACTGTTGGTCGAAGAAGGTCAGGCGGTCGATGCCGGGCAAGTTGTGGCCCATCTGGATAGCGCGTTGCTGGACGCCCAGATCGAGATCGCGCGGGCGGTGGTGGCAATCGCCGAGGCGGAGCTGGCCCAGGCCCGGGCCGGCGCGCGCGCGGAGCGCATTCGCCGGGCCGAGGCGGAACTGGCCCAGGCCCAGGCCGGGCGGGATGGCGCCTATCAAGCCTGGCAAGACCTTATCGCTATGCGGGATAACCCCCAGGAGTTGAAGGCTCAGATTGTCCAGGCCGAGGCTCAGGCGGCGGCGGCGGATGCCGGCCTGGCCCAGGCGACGGCGATGAAAGATGCAGCGGAAATCGCGCACGATAATTTCTGGAGCGCCAAGAAGGAGCTATCGGAGGCCAGGGAGGAGATCGAGGAGCTGGCGGAACTGTGTGAAGAGCATCCTTATTTGCCTATGTGCCCCCCGCCTTCCTTGCCGGGGATGTCGCTCGATTTTCACCTGATCCCCAACAATTACTGGAAGGCCTGGGTGGGCGTCAATGCCGCCCAGGCTGGATTGGATGGGACGCGGGCGACCCTGAACCGGCTTTACGCCATGCGGGATAACCTCCAGGAATTGAACGCCCAGATCGACGCGGCCGAGACGGAGTACTGGGCGGCCAAAGCGAGCGTTAAAATGGCAGAGACCCAGTTGGACGCGCTGCGGGCCGGCGCGACAGCCGAGGAGATCGCCATTATGGAAGCGCAGGTCGATCAGGCCAAGGCCGCGCTCAATTCCCTGCTCGTGTGGCTCGAGAAGCAGACCATCGCCGCGCCGGTGAGCGGCGTGGTCCTGGAATTGAGCATTCACGAGGGAGAATTGGCGGCCCCTGGTGGGACGATGCTCACGTTGGGCGATCTGGACGAGGTGACGTTGACCATCTACGTGCCCGCGAACAGGCTCGGTCAGGTCTTCATTGGGCAGGCGATTGAGGTGCGAGTGGACGGTTTTCCCGATCGCATCTTCGAAGGGGCGGTGGTCGCCATCGCCGATAAGGCGGAGTTTACGCCCCGCAATGTCCAGACCCCGGAGGAGCGGGTGAATATGGTCTTCGCCGTCGACGTGCAAATCCCCAATCCCGATCACGACCTCAGACCCGGCGTGCCAGCCGACGCGGTGATCATTAGTAAGGCGCAGTAGCGAGGAGCAGTAAAGATGCAACGAATAGCGAATAGTGAACGGCGAATGATCCGATTGATAGCCGGCGGGTTGGCGCTTGTCCTTCTTTTGGTTGGATGTGGGAGCGACGCGGCCAATGGAGCGATCACCGCTTCTGGTTTCATTGAGGGGTGGGAGGTGGTCGTCTCCCCGCAAGTCTCCGGGCGCATCGCTGAGATGCAGGTGGCCCGAGGCGATGAGGTGCGGGCGGGCGACGTGCTGGTCCGGCTAGACGACGCGGTGTTTCAGAGCCAACGCCTGGAGGTGGAATCCGGCGTAGCGGCGGCCGAGGCCAACCTGGCGCGGGTTTTGGCCGGGGCGCGCCCGGAGGAAATCTCGGCCGCCGCTGCCGCGCTGGCGCAAGCGGAAGCTCGGTTGGAGGGGGCGAATCAAGCGGTCGTCAACGCGCGGGACGTGGTCAGTAAACCGTTGGAATTGGAGATTGAGATCGCAGCGGCTCGCACCCAAGTGTCGCTGGCCGAGCAAGACGTGGAGATGGCGGAGGCGAACCTGGCGGAGACGCGCCTGAAGTGGAATGTCTACAAGGATCGGGGCGGGGATGAGAAGCGCGCCTGGGATTTGCAGGTGCAGGCGGCGGAGGCGGCGTTGCGAAAGGCGGAGGCGGAGCTGAACGGGGCGCGGCGCTACCTGTGGGCTTTGATCGAGATGCGCGACAACCCGCTGCGGCTCCAGACCGAGCTTCACGGGGCCGAGACCCAGGCTCGCCTCTCCCAGGCACAGGTCGACGCGGCGCAAGCCTCGCTGGACGAGGTAGAGGCCGGCGCTACGGCGGAGGAAATCGCGACGGCCGAGGCGCAATTGCGTCAGGCCGAGGCGGCTTTGTGGCTGATTGACGCACAGATCGACCAACTCACGCTAGAAGCCCCGATGGCTGGCACGGTCACCAGCCGGGCCAGCCAGGCCGGAGAGACCGCCTCCGCTGGCATGTCGCTCTTGACCATCACCAACCTGGACGAAGTCGACTTGCTCATCTACATCCCGGTGACCCAGGTCGGGCGCGTGAAATTGGGCCAATCGGTGGAAGTACAGGTGGATTCCTTCCCAGACCGGGTGTTCATAGGGCAGGTCGTCAACATCGCCGGCGAGGCGGAATTCACGCCGCGCAACGTCCAGACCCAGGAGGAGCGGGTCAACCTGGTCTTCGCCGTCAAAGTACGCTTGACCAACGAAGATCGCGCGCTCAAACCCGGCATGCCCGCCGACGCCACGGTGCTGGCGGATCAGTAGACCGGTTTGCCAACTCACCAATTTACCGCTTCACCAGCCTATCAATGTACCAATACACCAACCTGGCAGTGACGAGGCGATTGGTCAGCGCGAAGTAGAGCCAACCCTCGAAGTTGGGGAGTATGTAGGGCTTCCGTTGCTCGACGCCGCGCACGATAGACCGGGCGACTTGCTCTGGCGAGAGCACTTTGGCGGTTCCGGTGATGCGTTGGGTTTCGGGCGGTTTGAGCGGCGCGCCTTCTTGTCAAAGTCGATGGCGTGATGTACAATAGCAAAGATTAAAGGGCTCTACGCGGATTCGAGGGGTAAAAACTGGCACTGAAAGGCCAACTTGGTTATAATATGCAGCAAAACGAAGCAAACCAGCCCAAGGAGGTCTGAAATGACAAAGTTGTTGAGCCCCCCACGTGAG
>DAOTUC010000123.1:0-14142 GCA_034437315.1 Anaerolineae bacterium | reverse complement strand
TGGCCGTCGCGTTGCTGCGCTCGACCGTCGACGCCCCCGGCTGGCAGGAAATGCGCAAATTCGCCGACCACCGTTTCGCCTCGGCGACCGAGGCGGCTGTAGACGTCGATCGGCGACAAGTCGATATGCTGCTCAACCGAGAGAATATCGTGCGGCGAATCAACGCGCTGATCGAAGAATTGATGCAACTGCGCGACCTGTTAGATCGCAACGACGAAGAAGCGCTGGAACAATGCCTGGCCCACAGTATGCGCGGCCGCTCCCGCTGGTTCCGCGAACGCGCACAGGGTATGTGGATCAGGGACCATGCCGCCGGCGCCGAGAGCGTCCCCCCACTGGGCCAACAGATCAAGCAGATATTCTTCGGCGACCGCGCCTCGCGGGCAGAGAAAAAAGATCGGTAGAATCCCGGCGCGCCGTCGCCCACAAGACCCCAGCAGACGAAGACCATTGACTCAATCGTATCGCATCCTGATGATCGCGCCCACATCCTTCTTCCTGGATTACGGTTGCCACGTGCGCATCCTGGAAGAAGCGCGTGTGTTGCAGAAGATGGGGCACCAGGTGACGCTGCTCACCTACTACCTGGGGCGCGATTTGCCCGACCTGGACATCATCCGCACCCGGCCCACCCCCTGGCGGGCCGATTACGAGGTGGGATCCTCGCTCCACAAGATCGCCTTCGACGTGTTCCTGGGCTGGGAAGGTCTAAAAACGATCTTGCGCCAGCGCTTCGATCTGATTCACGGTCACCTGCACGAGGGCGCGCTCATCGGTTACTTCCTGAGCCGGTTACAGCGCATCCCGCTGGTCGCCGATTTCCAGGGCAGCCTGACGGGGGAAATGGTCGACCATCGTTTTCTCGACCCCGACGGACGGTGGTACCGTTGGATTCGTCTGTTGGAACTACGCATCTCGCAAATGCCCGACATCATCGTCACCAGCACCCAGCGGGCGGCCTATATGCTGGAACGGGAGTTCAATTGCAGCGACTGGCGGGTCTATCCCCTGCCGGATTGCGTCAACCTGGATTTTTTCCGGCCTGACGTGCTGACTGCGGAGGAAATCGCGGCCCGGCGCAAGGGATTGGGCATTCCACGAGGCCGTTTTGTCATCGCCTACCTGGGGTTGCTGGCCGATTACCAGGGCACGCCGCTGCTCGTGCAGGCCGCCCGATTGCTCAAACAGTGCGGGGCCGACGTTCACTTCCTGGTGATGGGGTTCCCCTGCGTCACCCATTACGCACAAATGGCCCGCGACCTGGGCGTGACCGATCGCGTCACCTTCACCGGCAAGGCGCCTTACGAAGAGGCGCCCGAACATCTGGCCCTGGGCGATATCGCCATCGCGCCCAAAATCTCGGCTACCGAGGGCGCGGGCAAGATTCTGAACTACATGGCGATGGGATTGCCGACCGTGACCTTCGACACGCCCGTCAACCGGGAATATCTGGGATCGTTGGGGGTCTACGCCCAGCGACGGGATGGCGCTGTCGGGTTGTCCGATGCGATTCTCCGCCTGTTACACGCCCCTGAATGGCGGGCAGAGCTGGGAAAGAAGTTGCGGGCGCGGGCGACCCGTCACTTTTCCTGGGAACGGTCGGGGCGACAATTGGTGAACATCTACCAGAGGGTTTTAAATAGGAGCGTTATGGAGAAGAAGAGGATATGAGAAAAACTATCCGACAGATCGGTGAAATCTGGCAATACCGGGAATTGATCCGCAACCTGGTAGTGCGCGATTTGAAAGTACGTTACAAGAACTCCATCCTGGGCGTCGCGTGGTCGTGGATCAGCCCCTTGTTGATGATGATCGTCTACACCGTTTTCTTCACCGTTTTCTGGGGCAACCGGGACATCGCGCATTATCCCGTCTTCCTCCTGTGCGGTTTGCTGCCCTGGCAGTTCTTCAGCACGGCGGTGATGCAGGCGACGGGCAGCATCGTGAGCAACGCCCACTTGATCAAAAAGGTCTATCTCCCGCGTGAGATATTGCCGATTTCCATCGTGCTATCTGAATTGGTCAACTTCCTCATCGCCTTGCCGATATTCTTCTCGTTGGCGCTCATCTCGGGGGCCTCGTTATCGTGGACCGCGTTGTTGCTGCCCGCCATTATGCTGGTCCAGATGGCTTTCATCCTGGGGCTGGGATTCATATTCGCGACCTTGAACGTGTTCTATCGGGACACGCAACACCTCCTGGGCGTGGCGATGCAGGCCTGGTTTTTCCTGACTCCGGTTTTTTACCCCATCCACATCGTGCCGCATGAGGCCAGCTTCCTAGGCGTCACCTTCAACGCGCATTTGTGGTTGCGACGTCTCAATCCGATGGCGTCCATTATCGCCTCCTATCGCGAATTGCTTTATTATGGCGTGCCCAGCGGCGTCGACTTTTTCCTGCGAACCGCCGGCACGGCGGCGCTGGTCCTCGTCGTGGGATATGTCATATTTATTCACTTCAGCGGGCGCTTCGGCGAGAGAGTTTAAGGGCAATACCCGTGAATGAAATATATTCCTGAGTAGGAGCCCAACCCCTGTCGGGCGGTTTTAGCACAGAAATGGCCAACGGGGGTTGCGCTCCTACCCATAAGGTGATTGAGTCGACACGCATTCACGGGTATTGAGTTTAAGGGGAGAAATGATGAAAGACCGGACTTGCAGCCTCATTGGTGTTGCATTCTTAACGCTAGCGTGGGGGCTGTTGCTCCTGTTTATGCTACATTTCGGCGTTCCACCGGCGGCGAGGTCTGCCAACGCTCAGAGCGGACTATTGATCCAGGCCGATCCCTGCACGTTCAAAGCCATCTACGTGAGCGCCCGCCCCACCGAGACCTTCCACGTTTCCGACACGCTCCCCGGGGGACCGATCAGCCGGACGGTCTACTTCGCCAATCACGAATCCGGCATGATTGGCATATTGACTGTCATCTCCGACACGTGCTACGTGTGGGGCGGGGCCGCTTTCAGCCAGACGGAGCCGATGCCATTCCAGCCCGGCGGCACCAATTGGCTCTGGCTCCTATACCCGGTGGACACAGCACACGGATCGACGAGCGTCGTCCTGACCTCGTCCCTGTACGTCACCGGGTCGCTGCGCTTGCCCGCCGATCGCGTCGTCCTCACCTTTGCCCAGGACATCACCGCGCCCCACGACGTCGTCATCACCGCGCCCGCCCGCAGCGTCGAGCCCGCCATCCCCCTCACCTGGTCGGCTGCCGACGCCCATGCCGGGATCGCCTTTTACACCGTCCAGTCCCGACGCGCGACGAACACCACCTGGCAAACCATACTGACGAACACCACGCAATCGGCCGTCACGTTCACCGCGCCGGTCACCGACGCCGAGTACGCCTTCCGCGTCATCGCCTACGATTACGTGGGCAACGAGGCTGTCAGCGATGAGCGCAGCGCTTACATTGGGTTTTCTTATATCTATCTGCCCCTCGTTCTGCGCTATTATCCCCCGCCGGCGCCGGTGGGCGACGTCCACATCGCGGGAGGCGACGCTACAGTTTACGATTTATCCGTCACACTCGACCTGAGCGCCGCCGTCGAAAGGGGCGTGGTCACGGAGATGCGCTTGCGCAATGAGAATGCGGAATGGAGCGAGGCGGATTGGGAGCCTTTCGCGCCTACCAGGTCGTGGCGGTTAAGCGACGGGGGCAATGGCGCCCGCGCCGTCTACGCCCAATTCAGGAGCAGCCTGGGGAGCGTCTCCGCGCCGATCTCCGATCGAACCTATCTCCTGCTAGACGGAAATTTCGAGGCCGGCCCTGACCTGAACGCCTGGCGCACGACGGAAAACCCTCTGCCGGTCGGCGTCGCGCCGCACGTCTCGGAGAGACCGGATGGGATCACGCCGCCGGCCGACGGCGATTACGTCCTGCTGTTAGGCAATCCCGCCTACGAATGCGCGCCCGACGGCGCGCCAGAGGGGCTGGCGGCCGTCGAACAGACGTTCAACTTGCCGGCAGACGTTCACCAACTTACCTTCAAGTATGTGATGTGGACCCAGGACGTCTCTCTCGGCCTCACATACGACCGCTTTGAGGTCTACGTTAACGACGAACTGGCGTTCGCCGACGGCAATCAGATCAATGATTTGGATTGCGACAAATGGCGGCGCGTCCCCGGCCCGGAGAATCCCCGAGGCGCGGCGGAACCGTCAACGTCTGGTTGGGCCATTGGCACCATAGACTTAAGCCCCTACGCCGGACAGGACGTCGTCGTTTCGTTCCGTAACTACCACCGCATCGATGGCTGGTACAACACCTACACCTACGTCGACGCAATCGCTGTCACAGGAGGATGAGCGGACGACTAGGGCCCGGCGGTGGGGGTGGGACGAAATGGCGGCGCAGTGGGCGGCGGCGGCGGGGGCGGCGCGCTCGTAGGCGTGGGACGGGCGGGGGGCGAGGTCGGAGGCGGTTCGTCTGTTGGCGGGGGCGGGGGTGTAGCAGTGAGCGTGAACGAGGGCGTAGGCAACGGTGTGGAAGTAGATGTAGGCGTGGGAGTGGGCAGGGGCGTCGAAGTCGGTATGGGCGTATTGGTTTGGGTCGGCGAGGGCACCGGCGTAGCGGTCGGGTCGGGTGTGCGGGTGGCGGTGGCTGTGTTCGCCGGTTGAGCGGTCGCAGTCGCCGTGTGATCTGGGGGAGGATCAGTCGGGGCCGGCTCCTCGGTCACCGCCGGGGGGGCGGGGCCGAGCGTGGCGTCGGCAGGCGTGGCGGCCGGGGTAACCACGACCACCGGCATCGACCAAATGGCGGTGACAGTGGCCTCAACCTCCTCCTCATGTGGGCGGGCGGCGGCCTCGGCGATGATAAGGTCGGAGATAATCCGGTGATCCAGAGGCGCCATGGGTAGGTCGCGCGGATCGGCGCTATAGTCGGCCCACAGGTTGGAGCGGAGATCGACCGGGTAATGATCGGCCAGAGATAGCCTGAACCCCCGTTGGACCAAGATAAAGAGCGCCAACCCGGACAACACGGTCACCGCCAGCAAGTAGACCCAGCTTCTCCGCGATCGCCTATCCATTGAGCTCCCGCCTTATCACCGAATAGATGTGAATTTGCGACGTCTTGCCCTTGACCGCGAACGCGCCCAGATCCTCTATGACGAAATCGTGATCGGGACCTAGCGCGTCCAGGGTCGCCTGGCTAATGAGCAGATCGTGGGAATCGAACTGGCGGGTGAGGCCCTCGATGCGGGAGGCGACGTTCACCGGGTCACCGATGGACGTGTACTCCAGTCTTTCAGCCGCGCCCACCGTACCCACGATGACTTCACCGGTATTGATGCCAATGCCGATGTGAATGGGCGTTAATCCCTTTTTCGCCCGCCGGGCGTTCAACGCAATCACCGCCTCGCGCATCGCCAGGCCGGTGAGGATCGCCCGCCGGGCGTGATCGGGCTGGGGAATGGGCGCGCCAAACAACGCCAGAGTCGAATCGCCCCCAAACTTATTGATCACCCCATCGTGCTTGGCGATAGCCGGGTAAATGGCGCTGAAGAACTCGTTGAGCATCGACATGACCTGCCCGGCGGTGTGCCGTTCGGAAAAGGATGTGAAGCTCTTGATGTCGCTGAAGAGAATGGTTACCGTGCAGCTCTCGCCCCCCAGCGTGATCTCGCCGCTCGACACGGCGTCGATCAAAGCAGCGCTCACCTCCGGGGAGACCGCCCGCCCGAAGATGTCTTGCACAACTTCGCCCAGGCGCAATTGTTCTACCATCTCGTTGAACGCCAGCGCCAACTCGCCCACTTCATCCCGAGTTTTGACCTCAATCTGAGGCGTCAAATCCCCCTGGGCGACCTGGCGCGACGCCTCAGCGATGGTCAAGATGGGGCGCGAGATGTGTTGGGCGACCATCGCGCCGACGACGATGACGCCCGTCAATGCGAGGATGATCATCAGCGTCAACCCCACGCGGCTCACCGGGCTGGTGCGCACCAGATAGCCCTCGGAAAGCGCGACCGCAAGCACCCCCAGCGCAGATCCGTGACGCACTTCAAAGGGCAAAAAGGCCTGGCTATAGTTTTGATCCCCAATGGCAATGGCGTTAACCGGCGTGCGCTTCTCTTGCTCCAGCGCCTGAGCGTACCAATCTAATGTGATATCCAAGTCGACATCCGCCTCCGCCGGGACGGTGGTCAACAGCGGTTGATCGGCGGCGGCGTAGATCGTGACGTGATGCGCGCCGGAGTTCGCCCGGAGGTCGTTCGCCAATCGATCCAGATACACGCCGACCAGAATGACGCCCACCAGCTCATCGTCGTGAAAGATCGGCCCGGCGACGTAGAAGGTCGCGCCCCAGGGCGCGTCGGCGATCAGCCCGGCGAACTTGTCGCCGGCATCATCCTCCTCGCCGGCCAACACCCGGCGCACGAACGGCCAAGAAGCGTACAAGTCAGCGCCCCGCGTCGATTCGTAGTCGGTGGCGAGGCCGTCGCGTTGATGTCGCAGGGAGAGAAGCGCCGCCCCATGCCGGTCGAGCACTTCAATCGCGTCGCTCCGGTTGTTGACGGCGATGGGATAGATGAGGGCGCGGGCGACCTCGGCGTCGCCGTCCACCAGCGCCTGGGAAACGCCCTGGGTGTAAGCGACCGCCCGCAAGGTCGCCAGGCTCTCCTGCTCAATCTCGACCATCCGGTCGGCCGCCAGGCGCCCCGTCTCCAACAACTGGTTGATAAATCGCTCCTGAACCGAGTCGACGACGAGCTGGGTCACGAGCAACGCCCCGGCCATGGCCAGCAGAAATGACAGGCCGACGTAGGGCAACGTGATCTTGAGACGAAGGCCGAGACGCAATTTCTGGGTCGCCCAGGTGATGAATGACACAAGCAGAGCTCGGATTCGTTGGATCATACGCATTCACTCACTCACATTCGCTCACGTTCGTTTGTACTTGCTCATTTGGACCTGGCAATTAGACTCTGGCAATCGTTTTGGACCATCAAGCCGCGATGAATCGCCTACGAACTTTGACCATCGCCGATTTAGTCGGGTTTAGTATACTTCTTTCCCCGCCCCGATTGAATTACAACCCAGTTACATCCTGGTTACGGTCGAGCACTGGTATCGAACAGCACAACGTAACGTCGTGATGACCGTATTCAATCAAGGCGGCGAATCCTCAATCGGTCTGTAGAGATGGATCGTAGGCGGTGTTGTCGTAGAGAATGGTGATGGTCAAAACTTGGCCTTCAGCCTGCCTTGGCTGGCATATCGCTCAGCGTGGCAGCCGGCGTATCGGTCGGCGCTGTGGGGGACTGAATAGGCGTAATCTCCGGCTCAGTTCGTTCGCCGGGGGCGGTACTGGATCGCCTCGGCCAGGTGAGCGGTCTCAATATCATCGCTCTCCGCCAGATCGGCAATCGTGCGGGCCAATTTGAGGATCCGGTGGAAGGCTCGCGCGCTCATCTGGAGCTGTTGCATCGCCGCTTTGATCAGGGAGCGGCCGGTCTCGTCCAGTTTACAGATTTTCCGCACCTCAGCGGGGCCCATATCGGAATTGCAAGAGACGGGCGTATCGGCGAAGCGCTGCCGCTGGGTCTCTCGCGCCCGCTCGACCCGCGCCCGAATGGTCGCCGAGGGTTCACCCAGACGGTCGTTGGTCAGCTTTTCGTAATCGACCCGCGGCACCTCAATATGGATGTCGATGCGATCCAGGAGCGGCCCTGAGATACGCTTCTGGTAACGGCTGATGGTGGACATGCTGCACGTACACTCGCGCACAGGATCGCCGTAGTAGCCACAAGGGCAAGGATTCATCGCCGCCACCAGCGTGAAATTGGACGGGAAGGTCAGCGTCCCGGTGGCGCGGGCGATCATCACCTGGTGGTCCTCCAGCGGCTGCCGCATGACCTCCAGCGTGCGCCGGTTGAATTCGGGCAACTCGTCGAGGAAGAGCACGCCCCGGTGGGCCAGGCTGATCTCGCCGGGCCGGGGCCAATGTCCGCCGCCGACCAGCCCGGCGTGGCTGATGGTATGGTGCGGCGCGCGGAAGGGCCGGTGGCGGATGAGGGGCGTCTCGGGCGGCAAGAGGCCCACGATGCTGTAAATTTTCGTCACCTCCAGCGCTTCGTCCACGGTCATTCCTGGCAGGATAGAGGGCAGCGAGCGAGCCAGCAGCGTCTTTCCGGCGCCCGGCGGGCCGCTCATCAGCACGTTGTGAGCGCCGGCGGCCGCGATCTCCATCGCCCGCTTGACGTGCTCCTGCCCCTTGATCTCGGAGAAATCGGCTGCGTATTCCGGGGGCGGGAAGGCGTCGGCGTCCATGGCGCTGTCGTGGGGCGGAATCGAGCGCAATCCCTGAAGGTGGGCGGCGAGATGACCCAGGTGTTCCACCGGGATAACCTCCAACCCCTCGATAAGCGCGGCCTCCGGCGCGTCGCAGGCCGGGACGAAGGCCGTCTCCAGCCCCTCCTGGCGGGCCATCGCCGCGATGGGCAGAATGCCATCCACGTGGCGCACCGAGCCATCCAGAGAGAGTTCCCCAACGATGAGCGCGTCCTCGACCGCCTGGGGCCACGCCTGTTCCGAGGCGATGAGAATGCCCACCGCGATCGGCAGATCGTAGGCCGGGCCGGCCTTGCGAATGTCGGCCGGGGCCAGGTTGACGGTGATCCGCTTGCCCGGGTAGACGAGGCTGGCGTTCTTGAGCGCGGCTCGCACCCGTTCGCCGGATTCCTTGACGGCGGCGTCGGGTAATCCGACGATAGTCAGCGAAGGCATCCCCCGCGACGTATCGACCTCCACCTCGACCGGGACGCCATCCAAACCGACCAGGGCGCAACTGGTGACTTTAGCGAGCATAACGTCTCTCCTCCTGATTATATTGCCAAGTCGAAAGGCAGGTCGCTGATGTCACGCAAGCGTCTACCCTGGACCAAGGTTTGTAACACCTCTAAATAGCTATTTCTCTGCTCGTTCGGCTGCCCTTGTCGGCGAGATTTGGATAGTCTGATAGACCATCTTCCTTGAACCGTAGCACTTCCTCACCGATACGGCGATGATATACGCTGCGCATGCTGGCAATACTCATCTCGTCTCCTCACGTTGATTGTAAACCTACTTGCGCTTAGGCTTGTAGAAACCAATAACGTATTCTTTATGCATCCGTTGCTGAATCTGCGAGTCGGAATTGACCTTGTTTCCAACTGGCATCATCCTGCGGTTACGATCAAGGTGACGCAAGCCTATCTCGGGAACCTCAAAACCAATAGATTGACCTATGTCTGCCAAACAAGTCGCTGTCCGAGTGTCTTTACCCCGCATGGTCGAACTTCCCACGACGACAATCGCGGCTTTGCCTGGTTTGAGCACACGATACAACTCTCGCAACGTTCGCGTCATTTCGGAATAATAGCGATGGAGTATGCGGCCCTTTTTATCATCCACACTTGTGATACCATTGATGACTTTCATTGTCTCGTCAGGCAAACTTTCATAATCGATTCCTGTCACAGCTTCTCCACCAATATATTCTTTTCGTTTCTGTCCAAGTTCGTCGATTGGATGTTCCATCCATACCAGAGAAAATTTATGCGCTCGCATATAATCAATAGCCATAGCAGCATAAGGCGGTGAAGTCACAATTAGATCTATCGAAGCGCTATTGAGGGGCAGATTTTGTGCATCACCGAACATCACTTGAGGCTGAATAGGGCCTTGGTGAATGCTATGTAATCCCCCTAGATTTTGTTTTAATCGTTTCTCGAACTCCTCTATAGGTGAACGTAACGATTTAGTGAGAAATTTGACACGGGAGGATTCACTATTGACCAAGTTATGCCCCAACACAATTTCACCAGACTGGCTGTAAACTACTTTAGCTCGATGGGGACGGGTATGGGCTAAGTCGAAGGCTAATGACACACCACCCGATTTCGTGATAATGATAGCTGAGAAGATCAATTTTAGAAAATCTCTGATGGTTATGTCTTCGACCTTTTCTATCTGGATCATAAGCGCCAGTAATTCTAATTGTGTTTCAGGCGCAAACCAATAATTGACAAATTGTCGTGTTTTAGCGCCCCAGTGATCTTGCAAGGCCTCTTTTAGCTTTTTCCGTTCCTGCACAAGTGTTTGTTGAGCTTGCTTAATTGTTTTATTTCCTATAGTTGCAACCAACTCTAAATCGAGTGGAGTAACCTTAACCCTGGATAACAGCAAAGCAAGAGGGTCAATGTCGAAACCAATGCTGCATCTTCCAGCTAGATAGGCCTCCAAAACCGTCGTTCCAGATCCAACCATCGGATCCAGGACAACATCTCCAGGATCGGTTAACCCTTCAATAAACTGACGTGGTAACTGGGGAGGAAATTTGGCGGGAAAAGAGTGAAAGTTATGAGAAGCATACCCACTGCCCAATTCATGAAAATCCAGGTTCTGAGACAATAGTGTGATTAGCCTCTCACAATAATCTGTGGATAGATCCACTGGAGAAACTGAAGTTTCAGCGGCTTCAAGGGGCAGGGGAATTTGATAGGTAACTGTCATAGGAAATTTCAAATCACAATCAACTGCTAGACGATTAAGGCCTAAACCGATGGGATTCTTGTACAGCGAGCAAGAATTTGGTACTCAACGGTTCCTTAATTGATTCTGGCTCGTCCAGGTTAGGATATTCACAATACGACAGTAGTATAAAGGGAACTTGCCTGGAAGTCAACACAACGACGCGAGAATTGGGATGGCTTGGGGACTTGCCAGCCCCATAAGCCTCGTGTAGAATGACAGTCATCTTGCAAACTTGCCACTTGCAAACTTGCCACTTACCACTTGCACACTTCAAAAAGGAGGTACTCCGGGATGGAAGCACTCAAAAAACGTATTCTAGCAGAAGGAGAAAACCTGGGACAGGGCATCCTGAAAGTCGATAGCTTCATCAATCATCAGATCGACACCCATTTAATGTACGAGGTAGGGCAAGAGTTGGCCCGCCGCTTCTCCGACGTTGGGGCGACGAAGATCGTCACGGCGGAAATATCAGGCATCGCGCCAGCCCTGGCGACTGCCTACGCGCTGAACATCCCCATCGTGTACGCGCGCAAGACCCGCCCCATCACGATGACAGGACCGGTCTTCGTCGAGGTCGCCCCCTCACATACCAAAGGCCGCGACGTGTTCCTGATGATCTCGGCCGAATTCCTGAAGCCGGGGGATCGCGTGCTGATCGTAGACGATTTCCTGGCCTCCGGGGCGACGCTCAAGGCGCTGGTGCGATTGGTCGAACACGCCGAGGCCACACTGGTCGGCATCGGCGCCGCCATTGAGAAGCGCTTCGAGGGCGGACGAGAAGCGCTGTTGGACCTGGACGTGCCCATCGTCTCGTTGGCCGTCATCACCGATATGCGCGATGGCCGGATCGAGTTGGCGTGAGAGGCGACGTATGAGCAAGATGAGCGTAGTAGAAAAGGCCAACGACGCCATCGCCATCCTCGACTTCGGGTCCCAATACACCCAGCTGATCGCCCGCCGCGTGCGCGAGGCGCACGTCTATTGCGAGCTTTTCCCCTGGGACGCGCCGCCCGCGGACGTGCTGGCGCTGAACCCCAGGGGTTTCATCCTCTCCGGCGGCCCCGCCAGCGTCTACGACCCCGACGCGCCCCGCCTGCCCGATTACGTGCTGGAACAACGAGCGCCGGTTCTCGGGTTATGTTACGGCCTGCACCTCCTGGCCCGTCGTCTGGGCGGGCAGGTCGTCCCGGCCAATAAACGGGAATATGGCCCGGCCCAGGTCGAATTGGTCGGCCCAGAAAATCCACTCCTTTCCCACCTCCACCCGCCGACGTCGACCCTCCAGGTCTGGATGTCTCACGGCGATAGTGTACGCTCGTTGCCGCCCGGTTTCGAGATCCTGGCCCGCAGCGCCAACTCGCCCGTGGCCGCGATGGGCGACGTCGCGCGCGGAATCTACGGCATCCAGTTCCACCCGGAGGTGGCCCACACCGAGCGGGGCGCTGAGATCCTGCGCCAGTTCACCGTCGAGGTCTGCGGCTGCCAGCCCGATTGGACCCCCCAGACCTTCGTCGACCGGGCGACGGCGGCGATCCGCGAGCAGGTAGGCGAGGGACAGATCGTGTGCGGCCTCAGCGGCGGGGTCGATTCCGCCGTCACGGCGACGGTGGTCCAACGGGCCGTGGGCGATCAACTGACCTGCATCTTCGTCAACCACGGCCTCCTGCGCCAGGGGGAACCGGAACAGGTGACGCGCACGTTCCGCGAGAAGCAGGGCATGCGGCTAATTGCGGTGGACGCCACAGAGGCTTTCCTGAGCGAGCTGGCGGGCGTGACCGACCCGGAGAAGAAACGGCGCATCATCGGCGAGCGCTTCATCCGCGTCTTCGAACGGGAGGCGTCCAAGCTGGGCGACGTGAAATATTTGGCCCAGGGCACGCTCTATCCAGACGTCATCGAGAGCCGCGGCCCCGAGCGCCAGGCGGCGGCCCGCATCAAGACCCACCACAACGTGGGCGGCCTGCCGGAGGATATGCAATTCGAGTTGGTGGAACCGCTGCGTTACCTCTTCAAGGACGAAGTGCGCGCGGTCGGACAGGCGCTAAATTTGCCGGAGGAGATCGTGTGGCGACAACCTTTCCCCGGGCCGGGATTGGCCGTCCGCATCCTGGGCGAGGTCACGTGGGAACGCCTGGAGACGCTGCGCGCGGCCGACGCGATCTTCCTGGACGAGTTGCGCTCGGCGGGCCTCCTGCGAGAGGAAACGCAACAGGCGTTCGCCGTGCTGCTGCCGGTACGCAGCGTGGGCGTGATGGGGGACGGGCGGACCTACCAGCACACCATCGCCCTGCGCGCCGTGACGACCGAGGATTATATGACCGCCGACTGGGCCAGACTCGATGATGACCTGTTGGCCCGCATCAGCAATCGGATCGTCAACGAGGTGCAGGGCGTCAACCGCGTGGTCTACGACGTGACATCCAAACCGCCGGCGACGATTGAGTGGGAATAGGCCGGAAATAGCGTGATCGACTTGACCTACATCCTGCGCCGCGCCGGAGAGATCACGCGGCGACACAAGGCCCTGTGGCTACTGGGATTCTTGACCAGCATGGGCGGCGTGGGATTGCGCCTGGCGACCGGAGGCGGGGGCGGCGGGCGCGCGCTGCTGGAACACGCGCCGCCCCAATTACAGCGCCTCGTCGCCGATATGGGGAGCGGCTTCTACGCGGCGTCGCTCGTTGTTGGATTGGCCCTGAGCCTGGCGCTGATGGTGTTGAACGCGCTGGGGCAGGCCGGGCTAGTCGACCAGATCCACGCAGCCGAGGAGCGCGACGCGGTCGACCTGAGACGCGGATGGGAGAAGGGGCGAGAGCGCCTGTGGCCGGTTTTCCTGATCCGCCTGTTGTTAAGCCTGCCAGCAGTCGGGGCCGTGTTGGTCGGCGCGCTGCCGTCGCTGGGCGCGGCGTTGCTGACCGTATTGATGACGACATCCCAGGAACGACCACAAATCGTGATTCCTGGCATCCTGGCGCTGGAACTGACCCTCTTCACATGCTTACTCCCGACCATGGGCGTCGCCATAGCGCTCTCCATCCCCCTGGGCGTCTTGCAGAGATTGGCCGTCTGCGCATGCGTCCTCCAGGGGCGCGACGTGCGGGACAGCATCGCGCGGGCGTGGCGAACGCTGCGCGCCCACATCGGCTCCTTGGCGGCGCTCTGGATGGTCAGCCTGCTGATCGCCCTCCTGGTCATCCTCCTGCTGGGACTGCCCTTTCTGCTCCTCTTGATCGTTGCGATGGCGACGGTCTGGGTCACGGCCCTCTTCTCCCCATTACTCTTCGCCGGGGCGACCTTCGCGCTCGGGATCGGCGCGTGGCTAGCCGTCGCAGCCGGGGGCGGCGTGCTGGCGACTTTCAACGCCTCGGTCTGGACGTTGGCCTACCGCGAACTGACCGGCATGGGGCTGACGGGAGACCCGACCGAAACAACATCCCCATAGAAGGGCAATCCCTATCCGCAAAGATGCCGGTATCCAAACCGTTCCAAACCGTGGGTCTTCAGGATTTCGCATGGCCCATCATAGACCCTAAAGGTTTTTGCGCTGGTTTTGATGGAAAAAGGTCATTGTTTAAGGCAAAAACGTTGTTTGCGCGGCCTTGAGCAAAACCTTTAGGGTCT